>JAPKZE010000431.1 GCA_026393955.1 Candidatus Aminicenantota bacterium | reverse complement strand
TGGATCGTCGAGGCCACGAGCGGCAACACGGGCATTTCATTCGCCGCCATCGGGCGGGCGCTCGGCCATCCGGTCCACATCTTCATGCCGGACTGGATGAGCGAGGAGCGCAAGAATCTCATCCGCAGCCTGGGGGCCAGGGTCCGGCTCGTCAGCCGGGAGGAGAACGGCTTTCTCGGAAGCATCGCGCTGGCCGAAGAGTGGGCGGCGGCCAACGCCCCGGCGTTCCTGCCGAGGCAGTTCTCCAACCAGGACAATATCGAAGCCCATTTCGCGACGACGGGGCCCGAGATCTGGTGGCAGATGAGCTTCCGCCAGCTCCGCCCGGACGCGTTCGTGGCGGGCGTGGGGACCGGGGGGACCATCATGGGGGCCGGACGCTTCCTCAAGACGCGGAATCCCGCCATCCGCCTGCACCCGCTGGAGCCCGCCAATTCGCCGACTCTGTCGACAGGCCACAAGGTCGGGAAGCACCGCATCCAGGGGATCTCGGACGAGTTCATCCCGCCCATCCTCGAATTGGGCGAGATGGCCCCCGTCGTCGGCGTCGACGACGGCGACGCCATCGTCATGGCCCAGAAGCTGGCCGGCGAACTGGGGCTCGGCGTGGGCATCTCCTCGGGCGCCAATTTCATTGGGGCCCTGAAGGTCCAGGACGAGATGGGGCCCGGGGCGGTCGTCGTGACCGTGTTCCCGGACGACAACAAGAAATACATGAGCACAGACCTGCTGGGGACCGAGGAGGTCCGTCCCGGATTCCTGTCCTCGGGAGTCCGGCTGGTCCGATACCGGGCCTTCAAGCGGGTCTGTCACACCTGCTGCGACCCGGCCGACTGCGTCGAGGCGGAAGCCGCCGAGCTCTTCGCGGACGAGCCCCTGCCGCGGTGCCCGCGGCGGGACCGCCGCGTCTGAGCCCGGTCGGGGTCTTCAGCGCCCGGGGGCGTAGGAGAGATCGGGCCGGTAGCGTCCGGTCTTCGTTTCCATTTTGCGGATCAGGGCCCGCGTCCGCTTCGAGAGCGCGGCGCCCGCGTCGCCCAGGGACTTCCAGAACCTTTCTTCGGTCAGGGCGTAGTCCGCGGCGGACTTGCCGTACTCGAACCAGACGTAGACCGGCTCGTCCGTGCCGATGCCGCCCTGGTAGGTCATAAAAGGGTCACGGGACTTCTTGGCCTTGCTCAGGGCCATCCATTCCCTGTTGAGCGCCTCGAATTCCGCCTCTCGACCGGGAACGAGCCAGACGTAATCCCAGGTGTAATAGCCGATCTCGGCCGGCTTCAGTCGCTCGGGAGCCGGGAGGTAGGAGATGTCCGTACGGAACGTCCAGAGCCGGAGGACGCGCTCGAGCTCGGAGGCCGTCAGCCGGCCGTGGAGGGCCTGGAACTTCCCGGCGCCCATCCGGGCGGCCGCGTCGCGCCAGGCGGCTTGCAGGCTGTCGACACCGGCATAGCCTTCGAGACCGTAGACGACATAGTAGCGGCTGTCGTCGGTGGAATAGGTATCGAAGCGGACCGGAAAGGCGTTCTCCCGGAGCGCCGCGACGAGGGCCTTCATCGCGGCCTCGTAGTCCGGGGCCTTGGCCACTTCGACCCGGATATCGGCCATGAGATAGATCGGCTGCGGCAGCGGCGGGGCGGCCGGATCCTGGTCTCCCCGGATGGCAGGATCGAGGCAACAGAATGCCAGCAAGAATACGAGACCTGTCGTGCGCTTCATGGTGACTCCGTTCATGGAAACCCGACGGACGCGTGTGGACAAACGAAAGATTACGCCGGCTGCGGCCGGCCGGTCAAGCGAGTTCATAATTCATTATATATCTGCACGATACGCATTTATAGATTCATATGTAATAGATTATAAATAAGATAGAAAAGCTGATTGAAGAGCTTCCATCCAATCGACCGGCAAAACCGCGAACCCGGCGGGGGACCGTTCTGTCGGGAAAGCCAACCGGCTTTCGCCCGAACCTCGAGACCCAGCCGGCGATTCGAGCCAAACATGACCAGGGCCTCTCAGGGGTTCCTGATCAAATCACATGGGAATCTGAAGCAGAGCTGGCCGCGGGCGGGAAGCAGGACGGAGGTTTTCCACAAGTGCCCAAGACTTGGGCGGATGGATTCCCACAGGCTGTGGAGAATTCTAGCGCGAAGATAATAAATAAGTTAAAAAGGG
>JAPKZE010000144.1 GCA_026393955.1 Candidatus Aminicenantota bacterium | reverse complement strand
TGATCCTCTGCATCGACGACAATCCCGAGGTCCTCAAGCTCATGAAGATGCTCCTTTCCGACGAGTTCGACCTGGAGCTCGTCGCCTCGGCCGAGAAGGGCCTCAAGTTCCTCCGGGCGAAGAATCCCGACCTGGTCCTCTGCGACGTCATGATGCCGGGCATGGACGGCCACGCCTTCTCCCGGACGGTCAAGGCCGACGAGGCGCTGAAGCACATCCCCATCATCCTGGTCACCGCCCGGACCGGGGCCGAGATGATCAACGAAGGGCTCCAGGCCGGCGCCGACGACTACATCTCCAAGCCCTTCGACTCGACCGAGCTCAAGGCCCGCATCCGCTCCCAGCTCCGGCTGCGCCAGATGGAGTCGGAGATGGCCCTCATGAACAAGAACCTCCGGGTCCGGACCTCCGACCTCGTCGAGCAGCAGCGGTCGCTGTTCCTGTCGACGGTCAAGTCGCTGGCCTCGGCCATCGACGCCAAGGACGAGTACACGCGCCACCACTCCACCCGGGTGACGGACTTCTCGCTCAAGCTCGCGTCCAAGATGGGCTTCAGCGAGCAGGAGCTCGGCGACCTCGAGTTGGCCGCGCTCCTGCACGACGTCGGCAAGATCGCCGTCCCCGAGAGCATCCTCAACAAGCCGGGCAAGCTCACCGACGAGGAGTTCAAGCTCATCAAGGAGCACCCCGCCCGCGGCGAGTCCATCCTCAGCCCGGTCGTCGAGCTCAAGGAGATCGGCCGGGTCGTCCGGTCCCACCACGAGCGCTACGACGGGACGGGCTACCCCGACCGGCTCAAGGGCCAGGAGATCCCCCTCGGGGCCCGGATCATGACCATCGCCGACACCTACGATTCGATCACCTCGGAGCGTCCCTACCGGAAGGCCGCCTCCCACCGCTACGCCGTGAAGGAGATCATCGGCTGTTCCGGGACCCAGTTCGATCCCGAGGTGGTCGGGCATTTCCTGGAGATCGCCGGCGCGTTCGCCCAGGGCAGGGACCAGGATAAGGAGCCGCCGGCGAACGAAGCCTGAGCGCCCCGTCCCGGGCGCCGGCGCCGCCGAAAGGATGAGCATGCAGATCGGTTATTACGCCCTCAGCCTTTTCGCCGGGCCCCTCATCGCCGGGGCGGTCGCGGCCATCGCCTGGAAGCGCGCGATCACGCCGGTCGGGCGGCTTCTGGCCGTCCTCATGGGGTCCGTTTTCGTCTGGTCCCTGGCCGCCGCGTTCGAGGCGGCCGAGCCGGAGCGCGCGGCCAAGGTCCTGTTGTCGAAGTTCGAATACGTGGGCATCGCCATGGTGCCCGTGCTGATGTTCCTGTTCGCCCTCCAGTTCCTGCGTTCCGGCCGGAAGCTGCACCGGGACCTCCAGGCGCTGCTGTGGGTCGTCCCCGCGATCACCATCGTCCTGGCCTTCACCAACGAGTGGCACGGCCTCATCTGGTCGGGCTTCAAGCCGGCGGCCGGGACGGGGGAACATCTCCTGCTCTACGCCCACGGCACCTGGTTCTGGGTCCACGCCGGCTTCTCCTACGCCCTGCTCTCGGTCGCGACCGTGTTCCTGATCCTGGCCTACTTCCGGTTCAAGGGGATCTACCGCCGGCAGGCCGCCGCCCTGATGCTGGCCTTTCCCCTGCCGTGGATCGGCAACGCCGTCTACCTGGCCGGGTTGGCGGGCGCCGATAAGGGATATGATTTCACGCCGGTCGGCTTCGCCTTCTCCGGGCTCTTCCTGCTCTGGGCGATATTCCGGCTCCAGCTCGTCGACCTCATCCCGGTGGCCCGCGAGCGCGTCATCGAGAGCATGGGCGAGTCGCTGCTCATCCTCGACCCGGCCGGGCGCCTGGCCGCCACGAACCCGTCCGCCCGCAAGCTCATGGCCGAGGTCGGCGGCCCGGCCGAGATCGTCTCTGAAGCGAAGCTGCTGGGGCGGTCGGCGTCGGAGCTCTTCCCCGGCTGGCCCGGCCTGGCCGAGGCCCTCGGCACCCCGACGGCCTCGATCCGCGAGTTCCCGCTGGTCAAGGACGACCGGCCCCACTATTTCGACCTGCGTCTCTCTCCGCTTCTCGGACAGGGCGACCTGGTCACCGGCTGGGTGGCCGTCCTCTACGACATCACCCGCCTCAAGAATGCGGAGACCGCGGCCGTCGAGGCCCGCAAGATCGCCGAAACGCTCCGGGAGGCCGGCCTGACCCTGAGCTCGAAGCTGGACTTCAAGCAGATCTCCGCCCTCATCCTCGAGCTGCTGAAGCGGGTCATCCCCTACGACATCGGCGCCTTCCTGACCGTCGAGGAGGCGGAGCTGCGGCTGGCCGCGATCAAGAGGCCCGCCGACGTCCGGAACCTCATCGGGGAGACCTATCCGGTGGCCGGCTCGCGGCTGTGCAACATGGCCGTGCAGATGAAGCGGCCGCTGATCAGCCCCATCAAGAGCCCGGAGGACATCCTGCTGCCGCTCCGGCCCGACCAGGAGGTGCGGTCCTTCCTGGGCGTCCCCATCGTGTTCCGCGATCGGGTGACGGGCCTCATCGCCCTCTACAACTTCGGCCCGCGGGACTTCACCGAGGCCGACGCCCAGGTGGCCGAGCTCTTCGCCAGCCAGGTCGCCATCGCCATGGACAATTCCCGCCGCGTCGAGCAGATGGAAAAGCAGGCCGAGAGGGACCAGTTGACCGGGCTCTATAACCGCCGGGGCTTCGCCCCCCTGGGCGAGAAGGAGGTCGGCCGCGCCCGCCGTTACCGGAGGCCGCTGTCCCTCATTCTCTTCGACATCGACCATTTCAAGACCGTCAACGACTCCCACGGACACCTGATCGGCGACCACGTCCTGGAGGTCCTGACCAGGCTCGTCGGCAAGACGACGCGGGCGACCGACCTCGTCTGCCGCTACGGCGGCGAGGAGTTCATCGTCCTGATGCCCGAGGCCAATCGGGAGGAGGGCCTGGCCATGGCCGAGCGGCTGCGCCAGGAGATCTCCCGGATGACCGTCGTCACGGCCGTCAGCACGCTCTCCCTGACGGTCAGCCTGGGCGTCGCCGCGCTCCGGCCCGAGGAGGAGGACAACCTCGAGAGCCTCATCGCCCGGGCCGACCGGGCCATGTACATGGCCAAGGCCGCCGGCCGGGACACCGTCCGCGGCTGATCCGGTCCCTCTGACGAACCCTTGTCCCGCCGGACGGGGCCTGTGTTATAATAAGCCCCTTTTTGGAGGTACCCATGGCCCACATCCGGCCTTTCCGGGGCGTCCGGCCCCGCAACGATATCGCTTCTCTCGTCGCCGCTCCGCCCTACGATGTGCTGACCTCGGAGGAAGCCCGGGAGCTGGCGGCCGGCAATCCCTTCTCGTTCCTGCACATCGGCAAGCCGGAGATCGACCTGCCGCCGGGGACCGATCTCTACAGCGACGCCGTCTACGCCAAGGGCAAGGAGAGCTTCGAGCGTTTCCTCCGCGAGGGGACGATCGTCCGGGACAAGACCCCCGATTTCTACATCTACAAGCAGATCTGGGGCGAGCACGTCCAGATCGGGCTCGTCGCCGCGGCGTCCTGCCAGGACTACCTCGACGACGTCATCAAGAAGCACGAGCTGACCCGGGTGGACAAGGAGAACGACCGGATGCGCCACATCGAGACCCTCGGCGCCCAGACCGGCCCCGTCTTCCTGACCTACCGCCGGAGCGACGCCGTCGACGCCCTCGTCGCCGAGGGCATGGCCCGCGGGCCCGAGATCGACATCACGACCTACGACGGCGTCCGGCACATCTTCTTCGTCGTCGACGATCCCGGCCTCGTGGACAGGATCCAATCCGCGTTCGCCGCCCTGCCCTTCCTCTACGTCGCCGACGGCCATCATCGCTCCGCGGCCGCGACCCGGATCAAGGTCAAGCGGGACCGCGAGCGCCCGGGCCGGACCGGCCGCGAGGAGGACAACTTCTTCCTGGCCGTC
>JAPKZE010000446.1 GCA_026393955.1 Candidatus Aminicenantota bacterium | reverse complement strand
TCGAGGTCCCGGAGGGCGACCATGCCGTCCTCATCCAACTGCTCGAAGATCTGGAAAAACAGAATCCACCGGAATAATAGAAGGAGTCAGCGAAATGTCGAAATTCACGAGACGAGATTTTCTCAAGACCGGCGTCGGCGTCGGCGCGGCCGCGTTCGTCCCCGTCGGGCTCGGACGGGCGGCGGCCTTGACTGCGACGGCCGGTGCGCGTCCCCGCGTCGTGTCGAGCGGGAACGGGATCCGGGCCACCCAAAAGGCCATGGAGATCCTCAAGGCGGGCGGCGACCCCCTCGACGCCGTCATCGCCGGGGTGAACATCGTCGAGGACGACCCCGACGACATGTCCGTCGGTTACGGCGGCCTGCCGAACGAGGACGGCGTCGTCGAACTCGACTCCTCGGTCATGTACGGGCCGACGCACACGGCCGGCGCGGTGGCCGCCCTCCGGAACATCAAGAATCCGTCCAAGGTGGCCCGCCTGGTCATGGAGAGGACCGACCATGTCCTTCTCGTCGGAGAAGGCGCCCTGAAGTTCGCCCGGGCTCACGGCTTCAAGGAGGAGGACCTCCTGACCGAACAGTCGCGGGAGGCCTGGCTGCGCTGGAAGGAGACCATGTCGGACGTGGACAACTGGTTCCCGCCGAAAACCGAGGGCCTGCCCGCGGAGATGCGCTCGGTCATGCAGACCCACGGCACGATCAACTGCATCGCCCTCGACGGCTCCGGCCGTCTGGCCGGTGTGACCACGACGAGCGGCCTGTCCTGGAAGCTGGCCGGACGGGTGGGCGACTCGCCGATCATCGGCGCGGGCCTCTATGTCGACAACGAGATCGGCGCGGCCGGCTCCACGGGCCGGGGAGAGGCCAACCTCCAGACCTGCGCCAGCTTCCGGATCGTCGACGCCATGGGCCGGGGCCTGAGCCCCGAACAGGCCTGTCTCGAAGCCTGCAAGGCGGTCGCGGCCAAGACCAAGCTCATACCCCGCCTCTGCGACGTCCAGGGCCGCCCGAAGTTCGGGCTCGATTTCTACGCGCTCAACAAGAAGGGCGAATTCGGCGCGGGCGGTTTCTACCAGGGGGGGCGGTACGCAGTCCACGACGGGGTCGATAACAAGCTCCGCGATGTGGCTTATCTCTTCAAGAACCCGGGGGACGGCCGCTAGGGCTCATTCCCGGACGATGATGACGGGATAGCCTTCGCCCGCCAGGCGCTCGGCCAACCCCTTGGCCCCGGCTTCGTCGGTCCTGACCCGGACCCGGAAGTACGTGCCGTTCGCCGTCTTGATCTGCGAGACGGCGACGCCGGGATAGGTCTTCTCCAAGCGGCGCATGATGGTATAGGCGCTCTCCTGGACGGAGAAGGCGCCGACCTGGATCCAGACCGCCGCCGGCCTCCCGCCGGTCGTGTCGGGGGCCTTGAAGCCCCGCAGCACGTCCAGACGGACGCGGGCCGTGCCGGGGCCGACGATGCCGAGGACCCGGGCCGCCGCGTAGGACAGGTCGATGATCCGCCCTTTGACGAACGGGCCCCGGTCGTTGATGCGGACGACGGCGGAGCGGTCGTTATCGAGGTTCGTGACCATGACGGTGGTCCCGAACGGCAGCGTCCGGTGGGCGGCGGTCATGTCGTTCATATCGTAGACCTCGCGGCTCGAGGTCTGACGGCCGTGGAACTCCTCTCCGTACCAAGATGCGACGCCCGTCTCGACGCCGCCGGTCGTCGGGCGCGGCAGCGAGGAGCAGGCCGTGACGGCCAGGACGAGGATGAGCGCGAGGGCGCCGACCCGCCCCGGTCCCGCCGGACGCGACCCGCTACCTCGGTCAGGCAAGTTGTTGGGAGAGCTTTTTCTTGAGATAGGCGAACGCCTCGCGCGGGGTCGACACGATCCGGAAGAGCTTGAGATCGTCGGCGCAGATCGCGCCCTTCTCGACCATGGAGTCGAACTTGATCAGGTCCCGCCAGTACTCGCCGCCGTAGAGCACGAGGGCCAGCTCCCTCTTGGAGATCTTGCTCGTCTGAAGAAGGGTCACGATCTCGAAGAACTCGTCGAGGGTGCCGTAGCCTCCGGGGAAGGCGATGACCGCCTTGGCCTTGTACGTCAGCCAGAACTTGCGCATGAAGAAATAATGGAAGGAGAAGGACAGCTCGGGCGTGATGTACGGGTTCGGGGGTTGGGGCTGCGGCAACGAGATGTTCATGCCGATCGTCTTGCCCCCGGCGCGCATCGCGCCCCGGTTGGCCGCCTCCATGATGCCCGGCCCGGCCCCGGTGCAGACGACGAAATCCTTGCCGCTGGGCTTCTTGAGGCCGATGGCCCACTTGGCCAGGAGATAAGCCAGCTCCTCGGCCTCCCAGTAATAGCGGTGGAAGGCCGAATCGGCCTTGGTCGGATCGGCCTTGGCCGATCCGAGGAAGAGGATGGTGCTGTTGATCTTGGCCTTGTCGAGGCGCGTCATCGGGCTGAGGTATTCGCTGAGGATGCGCAGGGTCCGGCCCTCCAGGGACTCCAGGAATTCGGGGTCGCGGAACGATTCTTCGGGGCGCTC
>JAPKZE010000453.1 GCA_026393955.1 Candidatus Aminicenantota bacterium | reverse complement strand
TATACGGTCCCGTTCATCGGCGGCTTCTAGCCCGGGGCCGCAAACACGGGGACACGTACCTAAGGTACCTGTCCCCGGTCCCTTCGCTTCCCGCCCCCATATTTTCTTGGCATTTTCCCCGTCTTTTGATAAAAGTTGGGGCGTGAGGAGATACCCATGTCCCCATCGAGTTTCCCGGTCCCGGGAGCGACGGCCGTTTCCCTTGTCTTGTTCATGACCGTCCTGGCCGCGCGGCCGGCACCGGCGCGGGCCGAGGACCTGATCTCCGGGATCGGCCTGACCGAGCTCACCGTCTACGATCAGCGCCCCGCGCCCGACGGTCTCATGTCCGGGTCCCCTCACGTCCACGCCGTCACCGACGAAGGGTACTATGTCATGAGCGGGAAGGGGAGGGTCGAGCTCCACGACCTCAAGGACGGCTTCCGGTCGGTCGATCTCCTGCCCGGGCGCTACATCCAGTTCCCGCCGGGCGTCGTCCACCGCCTGGTCAATGCCGATCACCTGGTCCTCCTCGTGGTCATGGGCAACGCCGGCTTGGCCGAGCGCGGCGACGCCCGCATCTATTTCGGGAAAAATGTCGACGAAGATCCGGCCGAGTTCGCCCGGCTGACGGGCCTGGCCAAGGCGAAAGGCCTCGAAGGCGCCCTCGACAGAAGAGACGCGGCCATCCGCGCCTACACGGGCCTCCTCGAGCTGTGGGCGAAGGACCGGACAGCCTATTTCCAAGAGCTGGCGCGGTTCATCGGCGTCCACATGAAAGCCGCGGCCGGGCTGCGTCCGGGCTTCGCGGAGGCCGTCGATGCGGGGCCGGTGGCGTGGGGCAAACGCTTCCAGAAGCGGGTCGAGGGACTGCCAGCCCCTTCAGGTGAGGGAAGCCCTCTTCTGCATACCCCTCCGGCCGGGACGACGCTCGGCATGTGCGGCATCCTCCGTCCCGTGACCGGGTTCGTGCCGGTCGGTCCGGCCAAGGACGCCGAACTCCGGAAATAGGGAGCCGCCGTGTCGAACGAGGACCGGACCGACAATCTCCGCCGGGGGCTGCCCATGGCCGGAGCGCGGGATCCCGAAGCCCTGGAGCGGGAAAAGGCCAAGCTCAGGGACATCGATAGCCGGCCCGGGCTCTGGCGCCGCTGGCGCGGCTACTGGTCGCTCTCCGGGCCGGGCTGGGTCCAGAGCGCCCTGACCCTGGGGGCCGGATCGGCGGGCTCGTCCATATTCGCCGGTGCGGTCTTCGGCTATGACCTGCTCTGGGTCCAGCCGGTGGCCATGTTCCTGGGCGTCGTGGTGTTCTCGGCCATCGGCCACCAGCTCCTTGTGACCCAGGCCCGGCCGTACGACGTCTTCCGTAAAAGGCTCCATCCGGCCCTGGCCTGGGCTTGGGGCGGGGTGGTCCTTCTGGCCTCCATCATCTGGCAATTCCCCCAATATGCCCTGGCCACGAGCGTCAGCCGGGACATCTTCGATGTGGCCGGTTTGGATGTCCCCCGGGCGCCCATCGCTCTCGGCCTGCTCGTCGCCGGTACGGCCCTTTGCTGGAGCTACGGGCAGGGCAGCCGCCGGGCCATCCGGCTTTTCGAGCGCACCCTGAAATACCTCGTCCTGCTTATGTCGCTCTTTTTCCTCCTCGTCGTCGTCAAGACGGGGATCGACCTCAAGGCCTTCGTCCGGGGCCTGTTCGGGTTTCATCTCCCGCACGACCGCGAGGGACTGACGATCGTCCTCGGCGCGCTCGGCGCCGCGGTGGGCGTCAACATGACCTTCCTCTATCCCTACACCCTGCTCGCCCGCGGCTGGGGCCGGGAGCACCGGGGGCTCAAGAACTTCGACCTGGCCGTCTCGATGTTCGCGCCGTTCGTCCTGACCACCAGCCTCGTCGTCATCGCCTGCGCCAACACGCTCCACGTCCAGGGCATCCGCGTCCGCGAGGCCGTCGACGCCGCGCACGCCCTGGCCCCCGTGGCCGGGGTGGCCGCCGGCCGCGTTATCTTTTCGCTCGGCGTCCTGGGCATGTGTTTCACGACCCTGACGATCGAAATGGTCATCTGCGGCTTCGTCCTGAGCGAGATGCTGGGCTTCGAGCCCCGGGGCTGGCGTTACCGGGCGGCGACCATGACGGCCAACATCGGCATCATCGGCGCGTTCTCCCCGCTCCCGTTCTGGCTGCCCGTCCTGGCGTCGTCGACGGCGCTAGTCATGATGCCCATCGCCTACGTCGCCTTTTTCATCCTCCACAACAAGCGCTCCTATCTCGGCGACGACGTCGTCACCGGGGTCAAGGGCGCGGTCTGGAACGTTCTCCTTCTCCTGGCCATCCTCGTCGTCGCCGCCGGCGCCGTGGCCAAGATCCTATCGCTCTTTTGATTTGGTTGGCACCCAGCTGTCATCAGCGATGTCGGCGGAGGCGTCTTCTTGCGGCGAGTAGGTCAGTCGAACCCGACATTGGGAAAGTTTAGCTGGGGCGCGTGACGGGCGCGGGTAGTTTCCCTGGAAACCGCC
>JAPKZE010000402.1 GCA_026393955.1 Candidatus Aminicenantota bacterium | reverse complement strand
TGACCGCCGCGGCGAAGCCCACGAGGGGGAACATGATCAGGGCCAGCGGACCGGGCCCGAAGAGAGCCAGGGACAGGAAGACGAGCGCGGCGGCCGTGAAACCAAAGAGCACCTTGCGGCTGTCCAGGAACTTGAGCAGGACCAGCCCCAGCACCCCGCCGACCGTCATCAGCCCCCAGAAGAGGGCGACCTTGGCCGCGCCGACGGTCTGCGGATCGTAGCCGTGATAGGTCATCAGGAACTGCGAGATCCAGTTGGCGACGCCCTGCTCGGTGCCGACATACGCGAAGATGCCGAGGAAGTAGAGGACGACCGTCCGGTTCCTAAAGAGCGTCCGGTGCGTTTCCCAGGCACCGGCTCGCTCGTCCTCCTTTCGGACGACGACCGGGAAACGGATCGCGGCCAGGACGATGATCATGACGATGACGAGGACGGCGAAGATCCAATAGACGGAGATCCAGGGAAGGGACGGCGGGACAAGCTTGGACATCAGGCCGACGAGCGGTTTGCCTTCGCCGCCGGGCCGGCCGATGTTCCTGACGAAATACGTGTAGATGAACGGGCTCAGGAACGAGGCCCCGCCGAAGATGAGCTGGGCCAGGACGGAGTTGAAGGCGTAGTGCTCCTCCCCGCCGGCGGTCCGGAGCAGGGGATTGATGGCCACCTGAAGGGCGGCCATGCCGGCCCCGATGAGGAAGAGCGAGACGATGGCCGTCGGGTAGAGGGGCAAGGTCGCGAAGAGCAGGGCGCCGGCGAAGGCCAGGACGAAGGCCCCGATCATGACCGGCTTCTCCCGGTAGCGCTCGAGGAGCATGCCCGAGGGGATGGACATGACGCCGTAGGCGATAAAGAAGGCGAAGGGCAGGAGGGCCACCAGGGTCAGGCTGAGGTCGAAGCTCCTGATGATGTCAGGCACGAGCGGCCCGACGATGTTGGTCAGGAGCGAGATGACGAAGAAGGTCAGCATGACCAGAGCGGCCATGCCGATCGAGCGCCGTGCGGCCGGGGCCGTCGGAGGCGGGGACGGGGAGTCGTGCATGTCCGGATCCTGCCTTTCGCCCTCCCTTGTATAACAATTCGGCCCGAAAAAAAAGGGGGCCGCCGGGGCCCCCTGGAAGACGTCGTCGGTATCCGGGCGCTACTTGCCCCCCTTCTGCTCCTTCTCGCGCTGGAGCTCGATCAGGTCGACCGTCTGGGAGAAGTCGCCCAGGAGCCACTTGGCGAAATAGTCCGCCCTGAACCAGAACCAGTAGTCGCCCATGTCGCCGTAGCCGTGGCGTTGGCCGGGGAAGACGAAGATGTCGAAACGCTTGCCGGCCTTGATCAGGGCCGCGGCCAGGCGCAGGGTGTTGGCCGGGTGGACGTTGTTGTCGATGTCCCCGGTCGTGATGAGCAGGTGGCCCTTGAGGTTCTTGGCGATCTCGGAGTTCTTGGCGATCGAATACTCGAACTTGACGTTGCCCTCTTTGTCCGTGACCTCCTTGACGCCGTGGTGCTTCTCGCTCCACCAGCGGTTGTAGACGTTGTTCTCGTGGTTGCCGGAGGAGGACACGGCGACCTTGAAGAAGTCAGGGTAGACGAGCATGGCCGCCGTGGACATGAAGCCGCCTCCGGAGTGGCCGTAGATGCCGACCCGGTCGATGTCGATGTACGGGTGAAGCATGGCCAGCTGCTCGATGGCCCGCTTCTTGTCGGCCAGGCCGTAGTCGCGGAGGTTGCCGTAGCCGTAGTTGTGGTACCACTTCGACCGCGAGGGGTGGCCGCCGCGGTTGCCGACCTCGATGACGACGAAGCCGAGCTGGGCTAGGGCGACGTTGGCATTGCGGGGCACG
>JAPKZE010000382.1 GCA_026393955.1 Candidatus Aminicenantota bacterium | reverse complement strand
CAAGTGGTATGACGGCAACACGCTCCTATACTCCGCGGGCATCCCCTCAAAGGTCCTCAAGCACCTCCAGGCCAACGCCAGCGCGACCGTCGACATCAAGCTGTTCCAGTCCGGCAAGCTGCTCAAGAACCTGGGCACGATCCAGGGCAAGCATTAAAGTCGCGCCGTTGGATTTCCATCTCGACCGCGAGAGCCCCTTCTCCTTTGCCTGCCGGGTCTGCGGGAACTGCTGCGCCGGCAAGGTCATCATGACCGGCCCGCACGAGGTCCTGGGCATGTCGCGGGTGCTGGGGATCACGACGACCGAGTTCCTCGAGCGCTATGCCGACAACGGCGGAACGACGCTTCGCTACGGAGCCGACAGCCGGTGCCTGTTCGTGACGCCGGAGGGATGCCGGGTCCACGCCCGGCGGCCGCTCGTTTGCCGGCTCTACCCGCTCGGGCGGGCCGTCGACGAGTCGGGAGTGGAAAAGTTTGCCGTGTTCCCGAAGCCTGACGACTGCGGGGCGGAATTCGGGACGGACGGGACGATCCAGGGGTTTCTCGAGTCCCAGGGCGTCGGGCCGTACCTCGAATGGTCGTTGCGCTACAGTATGCTCTATCGGCGCATGCTCGCCCTCCTCGACCGGATGGGTGTCGAGGGCAGGGTCGAGGCGCGGGCCCCGGGCGCTGCCGCGGGCGGCCCGCCGGAAAACGCCCCGGTCGGCGCCGCGCCCATGTCGTCGTGGCAGGACATCGACGCCTCGCTGGCCGAGTACTGCGCGGCGAAGGGGCTGGCCGTTCCGGCCGGGATCGAGGAGGCGATCGACCTGCATCTGGCGGCCCTGAAGGGATGGCTCGACGAGCTGGAAGCCCGGATCGGGAAGGCCCCCGAAAAGACCAGAGGAGCGAAGAGAACATGAGCTTCAGCGAACCGGCGGTGCTGGGAAAAACGGGCCTGAAGGTCGGGCGCCTGGGCATCGCCTCGGGCTACAAGGCCCCGGCGGCGGCCGTCGAAGAGGCCTTCGAGCGCGGCTGCAATTACTTCACCTGGGGCACGGTCATCAAGGGCTACGTCCCGGGGATGCGCGAGGCGCTGAAGTCGATCGTGGCCAAGGGGCAGCGCGACAAGCTGGTCCTGGCCGCGTTCACTTACGCCCACAGCAATTTCCTGACGGAGCGGCTCCTGGCCCGGGGACTGAAGAGCGCCGGGCTCGACCACGCCGACGTCCTCATCCTGGGATACTTCTCGCGGAAGCCCCCCCGGCGGCTCATCGACGGGGCGATGTTGATGAAGAAGAAGGGGCTTATCCGGTTCGTCGGCCTGTCGAGTCACAGCCGAAAGCTCCTCGGAACCCTGGCGGGGGAGGGGGAGTTCGACGTCCTGCACCTGCGCTACAACGCCGCCCACCGCGGGGCCGAGGCGGACATCTTCCCGTTCCTGGCCAAGGAGCCGGAGAAGCGCACGGGGACCGTGGCCTTCACCGCCACGCGCTGGGGCCAGCTGCTCAAAGCGAAGAAAATGCCGCCGGGCGAGAAGCCGCTGACGGCCGCCGAGTGCTACCGCTTCGCCCTCTCGCACCCCGCGGTCGACGTCTGCATGTCCGGGGCCAAGACGGTCGAGGAGATGCGCCAGAACCTGGCCGTCCTCGACGGCGGTCCGATGGCCGGGGACGAGCTCGAACGCGTCCGCCGCATCGGCGACTTCGCCCTCGGCCCGAAACGCCGCTGAATCCTCCTTACTGAGAAAAGAACCGCCGGCCGAACGTCTTTGCTATCGAAGACCGGATGGGCATAGGGTTATTGACATTCTGCCTTAGAGGAACCATAATGAAACCAGAAAGCAACCATCTTAGAGAGCGAGCAGAAATGAACTTCACCCTGAAAAACATTCCTGATGAGATCTATGTGAAGATCAAGGCTCGGGCGGAGCGCTATCACCGCAGCATCAATGGCGAGATCATATCCATTCTCGGCGAGGCCGTGAATCATCGGTTAAAGAGCGCCGAGGAAATACTGGCGCGGGCCGACGAGCTCCGTGCCCGCACAAAAGGATTCTTGACAGATGAGTTCCTCCGGAAGGCGAAGAGAGAAGGCCTGCCGTGATCGTGGCTGACACGAACCTCCTGGCCTATCTTCACATCAAGGGCAAAAACAGCCCCGTTGCCAGACAGGTTGTCCTCCAGGATCCCCATTGGGCCGCGCCGTTCCTTTGGAGAAGCGAGTTCCGGAATACTCTGATCACCTGCGTCAAGGGCGGCCTCGTCGAACGGAACGAAGTGTTCGGGATCATGGCTGCGGCGGAGTCGATGCTGGCGGGATGGGAATACGACGTTGTATCGGATGAGGTCCTGGAGCTCGCGACAGCAACAGGTTGCACAGCCTATGACGCCGAATTCGTCGCCTTGGCGCGGGACCTGCGTGTGCCCTTGGTCACGACCGATAAGGAGCTCCTCGAGAAATTCCCCGACACCGCCGTTTCGCCCGAGCACTTTCTCGCCCGCCCGTAAGCTCGGCCCGTCCTCGCCGCTCTTGAATGTCTAAGCGTGCTGAATGACTTGACAAGCGGTTCTGCCGACCCGATAATGTGTCAGAAAGTCAGAATATAGGAATATCCCACTAGATCGCGGGCTCTTATGGGGAAAAATATGGAAGAATTGATCAGCGTGAGAAAAAAAGGGCAGGTCACGCTTCCTTTATCAATGAGAAAGAAGCTCGGCATAGCGGACGGGAGCATCGTCTTGTCGAAGATCGTCGATGACACCATTGTGCTTGTTCCCCAGGAGACCGTCGACCGCGATCAGGCCTGGTTCTGGAAGGAGCGATGGCAGAAGCTCGAAGCCGAGGCCGACCGCGACGTCGCCGCAGGCCGGACCAAGACGTTTGCCTCCGTCGAGGACCTTTTCCATGAGATCGAAGGCGCCGCTCAGGCTGACGCTGACCGAAAGGTTCAGAAGAAGCGCTCTTGAGCTCGAACCGGAAACCCGGGACAAGCTCAAGAAGCAGATCGGCCTCCTGGCCGCAGACCCCCGTCATCCGTCCCTGAGGGTCAAGAAGATCAAAGGGACCGGATCGGTCTTCGAAGCCAGGGTAGACAGGGACTTCCGGTTCACGTTCGAGTTCGGCGGGACGCACGAGATCATTCTCAGGGTCGTCGGCCCCCACGACCCGACGCTGAAGAAGCCCTGAACCCTCAGCCTTCCAGGATGCAGCGGTGGTTGGAGAAGGCGTCGCCCTGCTTGAGGGTTTCGGATGCTCTGCCTTCGGCAGGCCTTTGGTAAAGAAACGATACGGTCCGCCCGGTCCCATATGGCAGGATCGCTCTGGCACGAATGTTGCTGGCATTAAAGGCAGAGGACAATCAACCGCTATGATCAAAAAGACCGTTCAATTGACGGCCCTTCTGTTCTGCCTCATCGCGACGATGGGCCTGGCCCAAAGCTCGAATCCCTCGCGCGACAAGATCGAACAACCCGAGAAGGTC
>JAPKZE010000135.1 GCA_026393955.1 Candidatus Aminicenantota bacterium | reverse complement strand
TTCGTCTTCCTGTCCCTGGCTCTCTTCGGGCCCGGTCCGCTGGCCCTGATCATGTTCCCCCTCGTGGGCTTCGCCGCGGCGGTCATGTGGCCGATCATCTTCTCGCTGGCCCTGAACTCTGTTTCCAGCCACCACGGCTCCTTCTCCGGCATCCTGTGCACCGGCATCATCGGCGGGGCCATCATGCCGCTCGTCATCGGCCGGCTCGGGGACGTGTTCGGGCTCCGCCAGGGAATGTTCGTCCTCTACCTGACCCTCGGCTACATCCTGTCGATCGGGCTCTGGGCCCGGCCGCTCATCGCCAACGAGACGATCGCCATGAAAAGGAAGAAGGCGTCGGCGTGAGCGCCCCGGCTGTTGTCGGCATCGACCTCGGCGGGACGAACGTCCGGGCCGGCCTGGTCGTCGACGGCCGGCTCCGCGACGTCCGGTCCGTCGCGGTCCGGAGCCGGGGCACGATGGAGGACGTCCTCGAGGACGTCTTCGGGGCTGTGGACGCGGTCATACGGGACGACGTGGCCGGGATCGGCGCCGGCGTGCCGTCGGTCATCGACCTCAAAACGGGCACGGTCTACGACGTCCAGAACATCCCCTCCTGGACAAAGGTCCCCCTCAAGGCCCGCCTGGAGGAGCGTTACCGCCGGCCCGCCTCTGTGAACAACGATGCCAATGCGTTCGCCGCCGGCGAGAAGCATTTCGGGAAGATCCGGCCCTACGAGAGCGCCGTCGGGCTCATCGTCGGGACGGGCCTCGGCGCAGGGGTCATCGCCAACGGCCGCTTGTACTCGGGCGTCAACTGCGGCGCGGGCGAGTTCGGCATGCTCCCCTACCTCGACCGCAACTTCGAGGCCTACGCCAGCGGCCAGTTCTTCGAGCGCATCCACGGGACGACCGGCCGCGAGCTGGCCGTCGCGGCGGATCAGGGCGATCCGCGGGCCCTCGGGATCTTCGCCGAGTTCGGCCGCCACGTCGGCGAGGCCGTCAAGGCCATCTGCTACGCCGTCGATCCCGAGATCATCGTCCTCGGCGGTTCGGTCAGCAAGTCCTTCCGTTTCTTCCAGGCGACCCTCTGGGAGGCCTTCCAGAGCTACGCCTACTCGATCGCCAGGGAGCGGCTCAAGATCGAGGTCTCGGAGACCGAGAATATCTCCCTCCTCGGCGCCGCCGCCCTCTACTTCGACGCCGCCGGCCGGCCGGGGGCATGAGCCGGATCCCGGGGCGCCAGGTCCGATCGCCCGGGTGGACACGGCCGGCCGCGTCCTGTATAAGATGGTTCAAGGCTCGGCCATGATCGCGCTCAAGAAGTTCGCTCTCGTCGGGCCGGCCGCCCTCCTCCTGGCCGCCGGGCCGGCCTGGTCCCAGAAACGCCTCGAGGTCACCGGGTCTTACGGCTTCCAATTCGCAGGCGAGATCCGGACGGAGGCGGGGACCGTCAGGATCCCCAACGGAGCCAGCTTCGGCGTGACGGTCGATCTGGCCGTCCGCCCGAACGCCTGGATCGAGATCTCCTATTCCCGCGAGGACACGGCTGTCGAGCTTGCGACGGCGGGCGGCGGGTCGACGCCGCTCTACGACGCCGCCGTCGAATTCTATCAGGTCGGCGGGCTCTACGAGAAAGGGGGGCCCGCAAGCCTCTTCGGCCTGGCCGCGATCGGCGTCTTCAGCCTGAACCCGAAGGTCGCCGGGACGGCGACGGAGACCTGGTTCGCGGCGTCCCTGGGGATGGGCGTCAAGGTCCCTCTGGGCCGCCGTCTGGGCGTGCGCATCCAAGGCCGCTTGCTGGTGCCCTTTCTCGCCGCGGGCGGCGTTATCATCATCGCCCCTCCGGCCAGCAGCGCGTACATCAGCAGCACCGTTCTCTTTTGGGGGGATCTTTCGGCCGGGCTCACCCTCCGTTTCTGACCCGGGCCCGCCGTCGCCGCGCGCGGCTAGTCCCCGCCGGTGAATATCACCTTCCGGGGAACGGAATAACGCTTGACATCGTTTTTCCCCATGGCCTTTAATAGAATGCTATGACCATCATCGAAGGAGACCGCATCATGGCGAAGAGAGCGTCGCGACCCGGGTCTTTGATCTTATCGGCCGTCGCCGGGCTGCTGGCCTGTCTGGCTCTCGGGCCGGCGGCCGCCGCCCAGGACGCTCCGCCAAAGAAGGAAGGCCTCCTCGGCCCGTGGGCGGCCACCGCCGAGGTCAGCTACGTCGTCACCGGCGGCAACTCCTCGACCTCGGCCCTCAGCGTCGGCACGTCGTTCACCCGGAAGTGGACCAAGGACACCATGCTCTTCAAGGCCTACATCCTGAACAGCCGGTCCAAGACGACGACCCGGACGGCTCAAGGGACGGAGGCCGACTACGACATCCTCGAGGAGACCGTCACGCGCAAGGTCGCGGAGAACTATCTTCTGTCCGGCCAGTACGACCGCCGCGTGTCCAAGAGGCTGTCCGCCCAGGGCGGCGCGAGCTGGGACAGGAACCGCTTCGCCGGCGTCGACGACCGGGTCATGGTCGGGGCCGGTTTCGGCTACCTCTGGATCGAAAAAACCCAGACCATCGTCAAGACCTCGGCCGGCCTGACCTACACCCTGCGGCAATATGTCGGGCAGGACATGGAATCGTTCGCCGGCTTCCGGCTCAGCACCTCGGCCGACCGGAAGCTCTCGAAGAACGCGTCCTTCATGACCCTGTTCGTCTTCGACGACAATCTGAAGAACACGCCGGATTGGCGGATCGATTGGAACAACTCGGTGACGGCCTCGATCTCCAAGTCCCTGGCCCTCAAGGTCAGCCTGCGCACGCTCTACGCCCATCTCCCGGCCAGCCAGAACCTGCCGCTCAGCGATCCCCTCGGCCAGCCGACCGGGCTCTTCGTGCCCTACCCGTTGCAGCACCTCGACATCTTCCTGACGACCTCCCTCGTCGTCAATTTCTAGGTTGGCCTCGGTCGCGGGTCTCGCGCCGTTCGGGACAGCTCGGCTTGCCATCGCCCCGGGCTGCGGGGCCAGTCCTCCCCCGGCCGGAGGGGATCCATGGATTTGATTCGGCCGTCATTTCCTAGTAATATGATAGAGAATTCGGTCCGGAGGGTGCCGATGAAGAAACGATTCTGGCGCTGTTTCGTCTGCAACGACATTCATTGCGGCATCGCCCCGCCTGAGCTCTGCCCCACCTGCAAGGTCCTCGACGCCTACGTCGAGATCTCGGCGGACGAGGCCCGGAGGTTCCTGGGCGGCGGGCCGGATACGCCCATGGCCCGGGAGGACTTCCGGGCGGCCATCGGCCGCTTCGCGGCCGGCCGCGAGTTCGAGGTCAATCCCGATCCGGAGAAGGTCGACCTCCTGCTCACCGGCGTCTTCGAGAACGAAAAG
>JAPKZE010000260.1 GCA_026393955.1 Candidatus Aminicenantota bacterium | reverse complement strand
GGTCGAAGTAGCCCCGGGCCCCGGCGTTGATGAGATTGACGATCTCCTCGTGGGCCGGGATGCTGCCCATCAGCAGCAGCTCCGAGCGGCCCTGCGTCTTGGCCATCTCGCGGATGGCCTTGCAGATCTCGCGGAGGTTGGGCAGGGCCTCCATGTGGGCGAAGAGGATGACCTGGGGTTTCAGCTTCCGGATCGAGTCCATGAACGACTCGATCGTGTTCTTCTCGATGTTCAGGATCTCCAGGTCCGTGTCCGACTCCAGCGCCCTCAGGATGCCGGAGAGGATGATGTCGGACGGGCAGAAGACGAGGAGGGTGATCTTCGAGCCGGCCGTCGCGGGGATCTTCTTTTTCTCCATGCTTGTCTCGGTCCCTCTCGGAATTGTTTAAGCTGGCCGAATGATAATCAATCCCCGGGGGCTTGTCAAGGAGGGGGGGTGAGAGGGGGTGAGAGGGGAGGTGAAGCGGGCCGCCGGACGTCAGGCCGGGGGGGCGCTGTTCGGATGGAGGCGAAAGCCCCGATCGAGCCGGACGACGAGCAACTGCGTCTTGTCGGCCTTTTCCTCCAGCCGGACGTAGACGACTGCTCCGGACAGGACCATCCGCAAGGGGCTCTCGAGGATAAGGGTCCGCGGGATGTCCAGGAACAGGGTGACCCGGGAATCGATCATGAGCCGGGCCTTGAGGCGCAAGGACACCTCCTCGGCGCTGATGCCGCAGACCGAGGTCCGCTCCTCGAATTTCCGCCCCGTCGCGTCGAGGCCCTTGACCAAGGCCGGAAGAGAGAGCTCGAAGGAGCGCTCCCTCTTCGCGGCCTTGGGCACGCCTTGGGAGGAGGTGTCATGAAGAAGCTTCGCCGTTTCCATCTCGCCCGGCATTTTCACAGGTCCTGGCTCCTGCAACAATCGCTCTTGATGGGGAATCGAGGGGTCATATTCCGGCCCTGCGTCTCACCGCCAGAGGCTAGGCGTCCCGATCATCGCCAGAACCCCGCCACGGCCGTTCAGGCGGCGTCGCCCTGGATGATATAGCGGGACTCGAGACGGATGGCGACCTGGGGGGCCGCCCCGTCCCCTTCGGCTGCGTCGATGTCGAGGATCGTCCCCTTGACCACGAGGGTCAGGCTCCGGCCCTCCCCGAGCTTGGGCGGAAGGGCGATCGAGAGCTTCAGCCGGGAACCCAGGGCGACCGGGCTCCAGAGAGGGAACACGGCGCCCTGGTGGCTCATGAACGCGAGCATCGTGTCCTCGTGGAAGAAGGTCCCCTCGGGGTCGGGCCCTTCGACGCTCATGGGCAGGGACAGCTTGAAGCCCCGCTCGGCGGGGCGGTGGCGGAGAGGTCTGGTCTCCCAGGTGATCCTGCTCAGCATTACGACTTCCTTTTCCTCTGAAACTTGGCGGGACCAGCATCGCATGGCGTTCCGAAGCCGGTCAATCACCCCTTTAGGTGAAGAGGCGGGGGATATTGCCGGGCCGCTTCCTTGACAATTCCGGAGGCCGCCGCTAGAATCGTAAAACGCTCAAACTCAAGGAGATGAAGTGAAAGACGCAGAACGCCAGGTCAAGAGGATCACAGCCAAGAGCGATGACTTTTCGAAGTGGTACGTCGAGATCGTCCAGAAGGCCGAGCTGGCCGATTATACCCCGATGAAGGGCATGATGGTCATCCGGCCCCACGGCTACGCCGTCTGGGAGAACATCCAGAAGGGCCTCGACCTCCGCATCAAGGCCGCCGGCCATGTCAACGCCTATTTCCCCCTGTTCATCCCTGAAAGCTTCCTCAAGAAGGAAGCCGAGCATGTCCAAGGTTTTTCGCCGGAAGTCGCCTGGGTGACCGTCGGCGGCAAGGAGGAGCTCGAGGAGAGGCTGGCCGTCCGGCCGACCTCGGAGGCCATCATCGGGCACATGTACGCCAAGTGGATCAAGTCCTGGCGGGACCTGCCCGTTCTGATCAACCAGTGGGCCAATATCGTCCGTTGGGAGAAGGTCACCCGGCCGTTCTTGCGGACGACCGAATTCCTCTGGCAGGAAGGCCACACCTGCCACGAGACGGCCGAGGAGGGCGAGGCCGAGACGCTGGCCATCCTCGAGCTCTACCGGGAGTTCTGCGAGACCGAGCTGGCCATCCCCGTGCTCACGGGCCGGAAGTCCCTGAGCGAGAAGTTCGCCGGCGCGTCCATGACCTATGCCCTCGAGGCCCTCATGTCCGACGGCAAGGCGCTCCAGATGGGGACGTCCCACAACCTCGGCCAGCACTTCTCGAAAGCGTTCGACATCAAATTCGAGGACCGCAACCAGACCCTCCAGTACGTCTGGCAGACGTCCTGGGGCATGACCACGCGGACGATCGGCGCGCTGATCATGGTCCACGGCGACGATTCGGGCCTGCGCTTCCCGCCCCGCATCGCGCCCGTCCAGGTCATGGTCGTCCCCATCTCCATCGGCGACTGGAAGGAGACCGTGCTTCCGGCCGCCGCAGCCGCCGTCGAAGGTCTGCGGCAGGCCGGCCTTCGGGCCGCCATCGACGCCCGCGAAGAGTCGACGCCGGGCTGGAAGTTCTCCGAATACGAGATGAGAGGCGTGCCCCTGCGGATCGAGATCGGGCCTCGCGACGTCAAGGCCGGCCAGGCCGTCCTCGTCCGCCGCGACACGAAGGCCAAGGAGACGGTGCCGCTGGCGTCTCTCGGCGCCCGCGTCCCGGCGCTTCTCGACGAGATCCAGGCCGGGCTCTTGGCCCAGGCCCGAGCCTTCCTCGAAGCGAACATCCGCGAAGCCGACGACTACGCCCGCTTCAAGGACATCCTCGAGAACCAGCGCGGCTTCGTCCGGGCCCCCTGGTGCGGCGACGAGGCCTGCGAAGCCCGCATCAAGACCGAGACCATGGCCACGATCCGGGTCATTCCGCTCGACGACAGGCAAGCCCTGACCGACAAGCCCTGCATGGCCTGCGGCGCCAAAGGCCAAGCCCTGGCCTATTTCGCCCGCTCATACTGAAAAGGGGAGGCCCCCCGGTGGACAGCGACCGCGCCCGGGAACGGCGGCTGATGACGGACACCCAGATCCGCGCCCGGGGGGTCCGCGATCCGCGCGTGCTGGCCGCCGCGGCCAAGGTCCCGCGTCACCTCTTCGTCCCCGAAGCCCTGCGGGTCCATGCCTACGCCGACGAGCCCCTGCCCATCGGCCACGGCCAGACCATCTCCCAGCCCTACATCGTCGCCTACATGACGGAAGCGCTGGCCCTTCGGGGCGGGGAAAAGGTCCTCGAGATCGGCACCGGGTCGGGCTACCAGACCGCCGTCCTGGCCGAGATCGCCGGCGAGGTCTGGACGATCGAGATCGTCGAACCGCTCGCCCGGCAGGCCCGCGCCGTTCTCGATGGGCTGGGCTACGCGAACATCCGCTACCGGCTCGGCGACGGCTCGGCGGGCTGGCCCGGGGAAGGGCCCTTCGATGCGATCATCGTCACCGCGGCCGCGCCGGTCATGCCGGCGGCCCTCGAGGACCAGCTGGGGGTTGGGGGCCGCATGATCGTCCCCGTGGGAACGGACCTCCAGGAGCTCTACCTCGTCCGCCGGACGGGCCAGGGGATCGAGAGGGGCAGGCTGCTGGGCGTCCGCTTCGTGCCCTTGGTCAGGGGGTCCTGACGGGGCCGGCGGCCGGCCTCACTTCTTCTCGCCGTAATAGACGATCTTGGGCGGCTTCTTGGGATCCTGGCCGTAGAAGAAAAGCCACTTGTCGTGGCTCTCCTGGTCGTTGTAGATCTTGACCGACCTGTTGTTCGAGGAGCTGACGACGCCGATGACCTGCGGGTTCTTGATGGCCGGCAGGACACGTTCCGGCGCGACCAGGATCTCCTGGGCCGATTCGCGGCCCGAGGGGGCCCGGCCCGTGTTCAGGATGACGTTCCACTGGCCGTCGGGACCGAGGGGATCCCGGTAGAGGCGGCGGATGCATTTTTTGTCGAGGAGCTCCTTCAGGCTGGCCGGGTAGCGGCCGGGGTTCTTCTGGACGTAGATGCGCACGGCCTCGACGTACTGCCGGCCGCGAAAGATGAGCTCCTCCTCGTTTTCCCGCTGCTTCTCGGTCTGCCAGACGGGCACGGCGATGAGGAGTCCCAGGGTTAAGACAAAGACGGCCATCATCAGGATGATGAGGACATAGCCCGCAGGCCCGGGCCGCTCACCAGGTGTTGTAGGGCGTGCCATCGAGCGGCGACTTCTCTTCCGATCCGGACTTGACATCGATGACCCCGGGGATCTCGTTGAGCAGCGGGTCCTCGGCGGACGGCAGCTCGCGGACCTCGACCCAGGTCGTGGACTGGCGGGTGACCGGATCGACCGGGATGGTCCGGAGGTAGCTGTCCTGGACAAGGGCCTGGAGGGAGGCCGGGTACTTGCCCTTGTCCTGGGCATACTGGTCGATGAGCCGGCGCAAGATGAACAGGTTCTCCTTGAGCACGGCCTCGCGGGCTTTGACCGTGGCCGACTTGTACTGGGGCAGGCCCAATCCGACCAGCAGGCCGATGATGCTCAGGACGATGATGAGCTC
>JAPKZE010000277.1 GCA_026393955.1 Candidatus Aminicenantota bacterium | reverse complement strand
CTCGGCCTGATGGGCTTCGGGATGACCACGGTCCTTCTCAACATCCATAACGCCGGGTTCTTCCCGGTCAGCGCCATGGTCCTGGCCATGGGCATCTTCTACGGCGGCATCGCCCAGATCATCGCCGGCATCATGGAGTTCAAGAAGGGCAACACCTTCGGGACGACGGCTTTCGTCTCTTACGGGTCCTTCTGGCTGACCCTCGTCGCCCTCTGGGTCATCCCCGGCCTCAACGCGCCGAACGGCGGCGCGACGCCCGAGCCCTACATGGGCTGGTACCTGCTCCTGTGGGGCGTGTTCACGTTCTTCATGTGGCTCGGGACCTTCGGGAAGAACCGGGTCGTCCAGTTCATCTTCCTCAGCCTGACCGTCCTGTTCGGACTCCTGGCCGCCCGCGATTGGACCGGCTCGGCGCTCATCGGCCGCATCGCCGGCTTCGAGGGGATCGCCTGCGGCCTGTCCGCGATCTACCTGGCCATGGCCGAGGTCCTGAACGAGGTCAAGGGCCGGACCGTCCTGCTGATCGGGGAGATCGCCAAGAAGCAGGGCTGAAGCTCCCGGACGCGGCCGATCCAGGCGGCTTTCGTCCTCAACGGAAGAGCGAGGCCGCCTTGGCCACGGTCTGCAGGATGCCCCAGGCCAGCGGGACGCCGACGAAGATCCAGCCGGCGGCCACCGCGATCCAGGAGGCGCGGCTCGGATGCCAGGCGGCCGCAACCAGAGCGGAGCTTGGGGCCGCGGCCAGGGTTCCTTTCGCCTGTCCCAGCGCCCGTTCGCGGGCCAGCTCCTCGTCCGACATGAAGTGCTTGGCCGCGACCGGCTTGACCAGGATGTTGGCCAGAAAACCCAGCAGGAGCAGGCCCGCCAGGATGTACAAAGTCGTGTTGTAAGCGGCGTCGTTCGGGACCCCGCGCTTCAACTGGAACTCCCGGATGTAGTTGACCAGGACCGGTCCGAGGATGCCGGCCGTGGACCAGGCCGTCAGCAGCCGGCCGTGAATGGCCCCGACGAACTGGGTGCCGAAGAGGTCGGCGAGATAGGCGGGGATGGTGGCGAAGCCGCCGCCGTACATCGTCAGGATGACACAGAAGAGGCCGACGAAGAGGGCCACGTTCTTGGCGTCGCCGGCGAAGGGGGCGGCGGCGTAGAGGGCAGCGCCCAGGGTGAAGAAGATCATGTAGGTCCGTTTGCGCCCGATGTAATCGGACATGGACGCCCAGAAGAACCGGCCGGCGATGTTGAACAAGCTGAGAAGACCCGCGAAGCCGGCCCCGATCGAGGCCGTCCGGATCTTGTCGGCGACCGAGAGGGAGGCCAGCGGACCCCCGAGACCGATGAGCTTGCCGCCGAAGACCTCCTGAAGCATGGGCGAAGCCATCCCGATGATGCCGATCCCGGCGCTGACGTTCAGGCACAGGACCGCCCAGAGGAACCAGAACTGGGGGATCTTGTGGACGGCATCGATGTGGACGTGGCCGTGAGTGATCATGCCGTCCTTCTTCTTCGCCGGGGGCGTCCAGCCCGGCGGCGTCCAGCCCGCAGGGGGGATGCGGTAGAGGAAAGCCCCCACCAGCATGGCCACAAAATAGATGACGCCGAGAGTCAGGAAGGTCTCCTTCACGCCGACCGAGGTCGGGGTCGCGTAGAGCTTGATGAGCCGGTCCGCCAGGGGGGCCCCGATCATGGCCCCGCCGCCGAAGCCCATGATGGCCATGCCGGTGGCCATGCCCCGCTTGTCCGGGAACCACTTGATGAGCGTCGAGACCGGCGAAATGTAGCCCAGCCCCAGCCCGCAGCCGCCGATGACCCCCGAACCGATCCAGAGCAGGGCGATCTGGTGCAGATGGACGCCCAGGGCCGAGATGAAGAAACCGCCCCCCCAGCAGAACGCGGCGGCCACGGCGGCCTTGCGCGGCCCGTTGCGCTCGAGCCAGCGCCCGAAGACGGCGGCCGAGGTGCCGAGGAAGACGAAAAAGAGCGTGAACATCCAGCCCAGGGTGCTGATCTTCCAGTCGCCCGGGGCCGACTGGGTGATGCCGATGGCCCGGCTGAGAGGCAGCCAGAAGACGCTGAAGCCGTAGGCCATGCCTATCGACAGATGGATGGCCAGGGCGGCCGGGGGGACCAGCCAGCGGTTGAATCCCGGCTTGGCGACGGTCCGTTCCTTGTCGAGGAGACCGCTCATGGAGTTCCTCCCTGTTTCGGCTCGGTCTGTGCCGCCGATGGTAAGCGGAAAACCCGCGAATGTCCAGCCTTTTTCGGGACTCCCGTTTGACGGTTCCCCGGCCTTTGGTATATAACCGTTCACCATGACCCGGGCCCGCGGCCCGGCTGAGAGGAGCACCCCATGGCCAAACGGCTTCCCGTCCTGATCGCATTCGGACTGCTTCTGGCGCTCGCCGCCTCCGCCCAGTACACGCCCTGGCTCTACTGGACGTTCCTGCCCAAAGCCCAGATGGACGAGATCGTCGGCGAATCGTCCGGCGAGTCGGCCTGGAACACGGTCGCCGAGATCAACGCCTTCAACCGGCCGCGCTTCGCCGAGGAGTGGACCGGCAATTTCTTCGAGACCCAGGTCGTGGTCCGTAAGCTCAAGAGCTACGGCCTCGAAGGCGTCGAAGTCGTGCCCTTCCCCGGCGGCCCCGCCTGGGTGCCCGTGAAGGGCGAGCTCTGGGAGACCAAGCCGGGGCGGCAGAAGCTGGCCTCGATCAACGACCTGCTGCCCATGCTGGCCTCGGGCAGCGCCTCGGCCGACGTCACGGCCGAGCTTGTCTGGGTCGGCCGGGGGACGCAGAAGGAGATCGCCGAGGCCAAAGTCGCGGGCAAGATCGTCGTGACCGAGGGCGCGCTGATGATGGCCTACGGCCAGGCCATGCAGCAGGGCGCTCTCGGGGTCGTCGGGATCGCCATGTCGCGGCCCTATTTCGATCCCCTGCAGATGCCCTGGAGCGGGATCATGTCCCGCCGCCGTCCCAGCGGAGCCGGGCCCGGCCAGCCGGGCCCCGGCGGCCAGACGCCGCCTCCGCCCCCGGCGGCCGCGCCGGCTGCCGCTCCGGCCCCCGAGCCCCCGGCCGGCTTCGCCTTCCAGCTCCCGGTCCGCGAGGGCGATATCCTCAAGCGCCGGCTCCTGGCCAACGAGAAGATCTCGGTCCGGGCCCAGGTCGAGTCGAAGACGGAGACGGCCGACCTCGAAAACGTCATCGCCCTGATCCGCGGCGCCGACCCGGCCGCCGGCGAGATCATCCTGTCGGCGCACCTCTTCGAAGGGATGCAGAAACAGGGGGCCAACGACAATATCTCCGGCAGCGCCACCATCCTCGAGGTCGCCCGCGTCCTCAATGCCCTGATCGCGGACGGCCGCCTGCCCCGGCCGAAGCGGACCATCCGCTTCATCTGGGGCCCGGAGTTCTCGGGCATCGGCGAATGGGTCCGGACCCACCCCGAGATCATGGACCGGACGCTCTGCAACATCAACATGGACATGGTCGGCGAGTGGCTGTCCAAGAACAAGTCCTTCTTCTGTCTCATGCGCACGACCTACGGGAATCCCCACTACATCAACGACGTCATGGAGAACTACTACCGCTACGTCGGCGAAGGCAACCGGGAGCGCATCCAGAACCGGTCGGGCGCGGAGGCCGTGCCCGTCCCGATCGTCGCCCCTTCGGGCGCCGACGAGCCCTTCGTCTATTCGATCGAGACCCACTACGGGGCCTCGGACCACGAGGTCTTCAACGACTGGGGCGTGGGCGTCCCGGGCATCATGATGATCGCCTGGCCCGACCAGTGGTACCACACCTCGGGCGACACGGCCGACAAGGCCGATCCGACCCAGCTCAAGCGGGTCGCCGCGATCGGCGCCGCGGGCGCCTACACGGTCGCCGCCGCTGACGAGGCCGGGGCCGCGAAGATCGCCGGCGAGGTCGCCTCGAACGCGGTCCGGCGCCTCGGCCACACCCTGGCCGCGGCCATGGAGACCCTCAACGCCGCCTCGGCCGCCTCGTTCGCCGACGACGCCCGCTATGCCCGGGGGATCGTCGAGGCCGCCGTCATGAACGAGAAGGAGACGCTGGCCACCGTCCTCGAGCTGGCGCCCGGCGCGACGGGCCTCGCGGGGCATGTCGGCCGCCTGTCCAAGGCGCTGGACGCCGCCGGCGCGGCTGACCTGGCCGCCCTCGAAGCCCAGCGGCTGTCCGTCGCCGGGCGGCTCGGGGTCAAGCCCCTGCCGTTCGCCCTCACGGACCTCGAGAAAAGAGCGGCCAAGATCGTGCCCCGGCCGACGGCCAAGGTGCGGGCCGACGGCTACCGCGGCTACCAGAAGCTCCTCCAGGCCGTCCCGCAGGCCGATCGGGCCAAATTCCCGTTGGCCGGCAAGGGCCTCGCCCTGGCCAGCCAGCCGGAGCTGCAGCTTCTCGTCAACGGCAAGCACAGCGCCCTCGACATCCAGAAGATGCTCGACGCCCAGAACGAGCGGCGCTCGACCCTCCAGGCCGTGCTCAACTATCTCGAGGTCCTGAAGCTGGCCGGGCTCGTGGAGTGGTAAGGCGGGTTTCGGCCCTGCGGTATAATAGAATGTTATGACCGGGAAAAGGACCTGGACCAGGCGGGCGGCCTTTGCGTTCCTGGCCGTTCTGCCGCTCGGGGCGGTCCTTCTGTTCTTCCAGCCGGCCTGCCGCCGGCAGCCGCCGGCGCTCAAGCACGTCATCCTGTTCATCGGCGACGGGATGTCGGCCGGGTCCGAGATCGCGGCCAGCCGCTATCTCTACGGGAGGGACGACGGCCTGGCCTGGCACAAGCTCCCGGCCAGGGCCTACGTCGCGACCTGGGACGTCAACGTCTACAACGCCGCCGCCCGGCGCGCCCGGCGGCCGCCGTACAGCCGGTCGTCCTTCACGCCCCTGCTCGGCTACGACGTCCGCGAGGACGGGGCCAAGCCGGTCGCGGGCCCCGGCGCCACGCACCCCTTTCCGCCGGGGCCGGCCACGGACTCGGCTTCGGCCGCCACGGCCCTGGCCACGGGCTTCAAGACGGATTCGGGCAACATCGCCTGGTTGCCGGGGGATCCCGAGGACGGCCGGCTGACGACCATCGCCGAGGAGCTCCGGGCCAAGACCGGCGCGGCGATCGGGGTCGTCAGCACGGTCCCGTTCGACCATGCCACGCCGGCTTCCTTCGTCAGCCACAATCCCGGCCGCAGCGCGTACTACACCGGGCTCAAGGGCTACAAGGGGCTGGGCATCGCCGACGAGATCATCCTGCGGACCAAGCCCGACGTCGTCATCGGCGGCGGCTCACCGCTCCTCGACAACCCCGGGTTCGATGCGAAGAAGGGCTATATCTCGGAATCGCTCTACCGCGCCCTCCAGGACTCCCGCGAGTATCTCCTGGTCGAACGGAAGCCCGGCCAGGACGGCGGCCGGGCCCTCGCCGACGGCGCGGCCGAGGCCGCCCGCGAGGGCCGCAAGCTCTTCGGGCTCTTCGGCGGCCCGGGCGGCAACTTCGAGGTGCCCCGGGTCGAGGACTCGCCCGGCCACCCGCGGGTCGTCCCGGGCAGCGAGGAGAATCCGTCCCTGGCCGAGGCGACCGGCGCGGCCCTCGACTATCTGGCCCGGGACCCCGACGGCTTCTTCCTGATGGTCGAGCAGGGCGACATCGACTGGGCCAATCACGACAACGATTTCCGGTCCATGGTCGGGTGCGTCGCCGATCTCGACGGCGCCGTCCGGGCCGCGCTGGCCTTCGTCGACCGGCCGGGCGACAGCGTCGATTGGACCAACACCGTGCTTATCGTGACCGCCGACCACGCGACCGGCGGGCTCTTCCTCGAGCCCGGCCGGCCCCTCGGACCGGGCGACCTGCCGCGCCAGGACGCCCGCGTGGAGGAAGCCGGAGCGGCCGGGCCGCGGACGGGCAGCGACAGGGGGGTGGCCGCCAACGGCGCGGCCATCAAGAAACCCGATTACGCCTCTCCCAACGTCTATCCGGACGAGGAGATCTCCTACGGCACGGCGGGACACACCAACGAGCTCGTGGATCTGGCCGCGATCGGGGCCGCGACCCGGAACCTGCTGGGGCTCCGCGGCACCTGGTACCCGGGTCCCATCCTCGACAACACCCAGGTCAACGTCGCGCTGCGGGAGGCGCTGGGCCTCAGCCCTCTCGGACGGCACGCCCGCCGGACCGACTGACCCCTACCAGATCTCCTTCAGCCGGATATTGCGGAACTCGACGATCGCGCCGTGCCCGAGGAAGCCGATGTGCCCGGAGGCCCGCTTGAGGCCGGGGGGCGCGTTTGCGTCGATCGTGCCGCCGGCGGAGACCTGGTCGCGGTCGGCGTCGACGATGGTCGCCCC
>JAPKZE010000362.1 GCA_026393955.1 Candidatus Aminicenantota bacterium | reverse complement strand
GCTCACCCATGGTGATGTAGATCCGGCCCATGTCGGACCGCCAGCCGCCGGCCTTCAGGCCGCGGCCGAAGGTCTTATTGGCGTACTCGATGCGGCGGTAGTGCTCGTCTTTGAACTTGTTCTCGGGCGTCGTCGGGTCCTCGTCCCGGGCCTTCCAGAAGGCGGTGATGAACATCTCGCGCTCGCGGTCGTTGGCGAGCTGGAGGAAGACCGACTTCTCCCGGGGCGAGATGATGTAGACGACCTCTTCTTCGAGCCAGGCGCGGAGGTGAGGGCTCAAGTCCTTGACCGAGACCTTTTGCGCGGCGGCCGGGAGCGCGCTGAGCGCCAGGGCGCCGATGAGGATCGCGAGCGATTTGGGTCTCATGTCGAGGTGTCCTTTCATAGCCTGGGCGCGATACTTCAGTTTACGCCGTCCCCGGCCCTTTTTCAAGGCGGCACCCGGCGCGTCCCGGGCCCGTCGCGGCGCGGCGCGAAAGCGCTTGCAATCGCCCGCGGCTTTTTCTACACTGGGCTCTCCAATATGAAGTTCGTTGCCGACCTTCACATACATTCGAAGTACTCGCGGGCCACGTCGCGGGACATGGTCCTCGAGACCCTCGCGCCCTGGGCCAAGGTCAAGGGCATCGGCCTGCTCGCGACCGGCGACTTCACCCATCCCGAATGGCTGTTCCTGATGAAGGAGAAGCTCGAGCCGATGGGCAACGGCTTCCTCCGGCTCAAGACGGGGACGACCGTGCTCGACGCGCCGCCGTTCCGGGGCCTGCCGGTCCTGGGCCGCCCGATCGCCTTCATCCTGTCCTCGGAGCTGAGCTTCATCTACTCGAAGGGCGGCAAGGTCCGCAAGGTCCATGTCATGGTCCTGGCCCCGGATTTCGAGTCCGTCGAGCGGATCAACCGGCGCCTCCAGGCCGTCGGCAACCTCGTCTCGGACGGACGGCCCATCCTGGGGCTGGACGTGCGGCTGTTCTGCAAGATGGTCGCCGAGGCCGCGCCGCGCGCCGTCGTCATCCCGTCCCACATCTGGACGCCCTGGTTCTCGCTCTTCGGGGCCAACTCCGGGTTCGACACGATCGAGGAGTGCTTCGAGGAGATGACGCCCTCGATCTTCGCCCTGGAGACCGGCCTGTCCTCGGACCCGCCGATGAACGGACGGCTGTCCGCCCTCGACCGCTTCGCCCTCGTCTCCAACTCGGACGCCCACTCGCCCTCGAAGATCGGGCGGGAAGCCAACATTTTCGACACCGATTTCAGCTACCGCGGCCTCATCGACGCGCTGCGGACCAACGACCCGGCCAAGTTCCTCGCCACCGTCGAGTTCTTCCCCGAGGAAGGCAAGTACCATTACGACGGGCACCGCAAGTGCGGGGTCGTGTGCCCGCCCCGCGAGAGCATGAAGACGAACGATCTGTGCCCCAAGTGCGGCAAGAAGCTGACGATCGGCGTCCTCCACAGGGTCGAGGAGCTGGCCGACCGGGAGTCCGGCGAAGGGCGGCCGGGCCGGGTCCCCTACCGGAGCCTCATCCCGCTCAACGAGGTCATCGCCGAGGCCCTGGGCAAGACCCCCGAGTGCCAGGGCGTCTGGGACCTCTATTTCAGGTTCATCCGCGAATTCGGGGACGAGCACACCATCCTGACCGAGGTCCCCGTGGCCGATCTGGCGCGCGTGTCGCCGGAGCGGGTGCCCGAGGCCGTCGACCGGATGCGCAAGGGCCAGGTCTCGATCGCCCCCGGACACGACGGCGAATACGGCCAGGTCCGCATTTTCGGCCAGGGCCCGGCGCCCGAGTCCTGCCCCTCCCAGATGTCGCTGTTCTAGGGTGGGATCCCTCGCCCCCAAGACCGCATTTGACAAGGCCCCATCCGGCACCTATAGTGGTGACGGTACGAACCGGCCATGGAAATCGAAATGAAGGTCAAGGGTCTCGTCGTGGACCCGATCTCCAAGATGCCCATCGTGGTCCTGGAGAACCCCCGCAACGAGCAGATCCTGCCCATCTGGATCGGGGTCTTCGAGGCCAACGCCATCGCCCTGACCATCGAGAACGTCCCCACCCCCCGGCCGATGACCCACGACCTCCTCAAGAGCTTCCTCGAAAAGCTCGGCATCGGCATCGAGAAGATCGTCGTCAACGACGTCCGGAACAACACCTTCTTCGCCCTCATCCACTGCCGCCGGGCCGAAGAAGCCATCGTCATCGACTCCCGCCCCTCCGACGCCATCGCCCTGGCCCTGCGCATGAGCTCTCCCATCTTCGTCGAGGACGAGGTCGTCAAGAAAGCCAACGGCCTCAAGTTCGACCAGAAGGTCGAATCCTCCGAGAAGCTGCGCAGCTGGCTCGAGACGCTGGGGCCCGACGATTTCGGCAAGTACAAGATGTAAAAAACGGGGACATGACCCATTCCTCTTGAAATGGGATCGTGTCCCCTGTTTTTTTACGTGCGGATCCTGAACAGCCCGATCACCCCCGCCAGCCCGTAGAGGATGTTCGCCCCCCAGGCCCCGAGGACCGGCGTCAGCACGCCGGCGCCGCCGAGGCTGCGAAAGACGGCGAACGTCCCCCAATAGGCCATGGCGATGACCACGCTCGCCCCGACGCCGACGAGGGTCCCCTTCCGCCCCATCAGGAACCCGAAGGGGACGGCCAGCAGGGCCATAATGAGGCTGACGAACGGCAGGGCGGTCTTCTGGGCCAGCTCGGCCCTGAGGCGGACGGCCGGAAAGCCCATGGCCCGGACCTCGGCCGTGTAGCGCCGCAGGCCGGCGTAGGTCATCCGGAGGGGCTCCCGCCAGGGCGCGCGGAAGGCGTCGCCGTCGGCGGCCGCATCGAGCCGGCCGGCCGCCGTCCGGGCGAAGGCCGGACCGGAGGACCCTTCGAAATCCCGGGTCCACCCGTCCCGATAGACCAGGTCGCGGCCCTCGAACGACGCTTTGGCGGCGAAGGTCCTTCGGGCCAGGGACCACCGGCCGGCGTCGATGTCGAAGACCGAGAGGCGGCCGAGCGTCGACGAGCCGGTCTCGAAATAATCGTAATGGTAGATCCTGTCGCCGCTGCCGGCCAGGACCCAGCGCCGGTCGGTGATGCCGGAGCCGCGGGGCGGCAGGTCGTTGAGGGCGTTCCAAGCCGCTTCGGACCTGGCGTGCGAGGCCGGGACGATGCGCTCCTGGATGAGGAAGGCGAGGAGGCCCACGCCGGCCGCCAGGGCCAGGACCGGCAGGACCGTCCGGTAGGCGCTGATGCCGCTGGCCTTCAAGGCGGTGGCTTCGTTCGACCGGGCCAGGAACCCCAACGCGAGCAGGGCCGCCGTCAGAACGGCCGCTGGCAGAATGTAGGCCAGGAGCTCGGGCATCTTGAACCAGGCGTAGCCGAGGAGGAGCCGGACCGGCTGGCCGTGCTGAAGCGCGTCGCCGAGGCCTTCGAAGAACGTGATCAGGAAGGCGGCGGCGGCGAGCCCCGCGAGGACCAGGGCCAGGAGGGCCAGGAACTTTCGCGAGACGTACCGGTCGAGCAGGCCGGGAAAACGGACGGACCAGGCCCGCGAACGAAAAGGACCGCGGGGCGCCGGGGCCGCGGCGGGCGCCGGACGGGCCGCCGCGCCGGACCGGGGGGCCGGAAAGCGAATTCTCCGGCCCGGAGCCGGGCGCCCCCGCCCCGGGCCGAGGATGAGCCAGACCGCGGCGACGGCCAGAACGATGTCGGGCCCCCACATGCCGAGGAAGGCGGAGGTCCGGCCGTCCATGGCCGCTTTCTCCCCGGCCGTGAGCAGCGCATAATAGAAGAGGATGATGACGAGGCCGAGCGAGAAGCCGCCGGTCCGACCGGCCCGGCCGGTCATGATCCCGAGCGGCAGGCCGAGGAGCGCGAGCACGAGGCAGGCGGCCGGCAGGGCCAGCTTCTTGTGGATCTCGGTCCGGTGGGCCCGGATCTGGCGGGACTCCGGTCCTCCCGGGGCCCGGGCGGCTTCGAGCGACCGGAGGTCGCGCACGAGCTCGCCGATGTCCTTCTCCCGGACCCTCTTCTCGTTCGATGCGGAAGCGAACAGTCCCTCGACGTCGATCTCCTCCTCCAGGCGATCGAAGGTGGTCACGGTGTCCTCGCCGGGCTCGTCGAGCGGCCCGGAATACACCCGGCCGTCGCGGAGCTCCAGGATGGCCCGCCGCTCGTCGGGGAAGAGGCGGACCGAACCCGACCGGGCTAGGACCACCCGCGGTCGCGACGGGTCCCGGCCCATATAGGCGAAGACGTCGCGCCAGCTCCGGTCGGGGCCGATGTCCCTGACGAAGAGGACCGTGCCGGGGAAGGTCTCGTTGAACTCGAGCGGCTCGATCTTGAGCCGGACCCGGGCCAGGACGGAATCGGTCATGGCCCGGACCCAGGCGTTGTTGGCCCGGGGCGCGAGAGAGAGGGCCAAGGGCAGGGTCAGGAAGAAGCCGCAAAGCCCGAAGACGAGCAGGGGCTGGGCCAGGCGGCGCGGGCCGACGCCCGCCGACCGCAGCGCGACGATCTCCGAGTCGGCCGAAAGGCGCGCCAGCCCGCCGACGACGCCCATCAGGACCGCCATCGGCAGGGCGAAGACGAGGATGGACGGGACGAGCAGGCCGAGAAGGCGGAGCGCTTCGAGCCAGGGCACGCCCTTGTCGATGAACAGGTCGGCCAGGAGCAGGACCTGGTTCATCAGCAGGACGAAGGTGACGAGCAGCAGTCCGAGGAGGAACGGCGGGACGACCTCGCGGATGACGTACCGGTCGATGAGTTTCATGATGGGGCCAAGTCTACTTTTTATCACTCTTTTGTGACAAAAAGTAGACCTGACCCCGTCTTGTTCCCAAAAAAAAGCCCCGGGCGGGAGGCCGCCCGGGGCTGGCGATTCAAAGCTGGACAATCCCCTTTGGGGACAGTCCCTTAGTACATGTCGCCGGGGGGAGTCGGATACCCGGGCTTCTTGTCCTCTTCGGGGAGC
>JAPKZE010000161.1 GCA_026393955.1 Candidatus Aminicenantota bacterium | reverse complement strand
CCCTTGTCCTGGGCTTCCTTGAGGGCCTCGCCGTATTCCAGGCCCTCGCCCATGCGCGTCAGGATGTAATTCGTCGTCCCGTTGAGGACGCCCTGGATGCCCTCGATCCGGGCCCCGGCGAGCGAGAACAGACCGACGTCGAGGGTCGGCAGCGCCGCGGCCGTGGCTCCGCTGAACTTGAGGGACACGCCGTGCTCCGCGGCCTGCGCTTTGAGCCCGGCCAGGCCGACGACCAGGGCTCCCTTGCTTGCCGCCACGGCGTTCCACCCGGCCCGGAAGGCGGCCCCGAGGTAGGAAAGGCCCGGCTCCCCCGTCTCCAAATTGGACAGGGTGCATTCGACGAGGCAGCCGCCGGGGTCCCGCCGCGCGAGCACATCCGCGACCCGCAGGCCTTCGTGCCAGTATGGGTTGTCCGAGGTCCAGAGATCGCCGGCCCGGGAGATCTGGCGGACGTCGAGGGCGCCCTCTGCGTAGAAGCAGCCCTCGGCCCGGGCCACGGCCAGGATCTCGAAACGCAGGCCGTAGCGGCGCGCGAGGTCCTCGGTCTTCTCGCGCAGGAGCGAAAAGAAGGCCCGGCCGACATGGCCGAAGCCGGTCACGACGAGGGGGATCGTCTTCATGGACGGAAAATGCATGGCGGAGAGGGCGGGATTCGAACCCGCGATCCCAATTGCTCGAGATAACGGTTTTCGAGACCGTCGCCTTCAACCACTCGGCCACCTCTCCGCAAGATCAGGACGCCAAACGAACCGCGATTATAGCCGAAATCGTCATTATTTTCTACGCGCGCGGAAGAAGTCGCGGAGGAGCGCGGCCGATTCCCCGGCCAGGACGCCGCTGAGGACTTCCGGCCTGTGGTTGAGCCGGCCGAACGGGAACCTCATCGTCGACGAAACGGCCCCGGCCTTGGGATCGGGCGCGCCGTAGACGACGCGGCGGACCCGGGACTGGACGATGGCCCCGAGGCACATGGCGCAGGGCTCGACGGTGACATAGAGTTCGCAGTCCGGGAGCCGGTAGTTGCCGGACTTCTTCGCGGCTTTGCGCAGGGCCACGATCTCAGCGTGGGCCGTGGGATCCAATGAGGCGATCGGCCTGTTCGCGCCGCGAGCGACGATCCGGCCCTGCCGGACCACGACCGCGCCGACGGGGACCTCTCCCCTGGCCGCGGCTTTTCCCGCCTCGGCGAGAGCGGCCCTCATGAATCCCGCATCGTCCATGGCCGGATGATTCTACCGCGGAACGACCCGGGCGCGCAATCGCTCCCCGCCCGCATTCGAAGCCTGGCATGGCCAGGGCGGCGGTTTCGGATTATAATCCTGCCCATCGACGCTAAGGAGCATGACCATGGACAGGTTCGATTGCCTCGCCTGCGGGCCGCTCGCCTCGCGCGACCCCTACTCCCCGTTCTGCCCCGGCTGCGGGGAGCCTCTTTTCGTCTCCGCCGCGCCCCGTCCGGGCGGCCGGCGCATCCGGGAGGACCGTTCCCCCGCCCTTGAGCAGTTCCTCGATTTCCTGCCTCTCGACCGGATCGACCCCGCGTTGAGCCTGGGCGAAGGTTCGACGCCGCTGGTCCGGCTCGAGCGCTTGGGACGGGGGCTCGGCCTCCCCTCCCTCTACGCCAAGAACGAAGCCCAGAATCCGACCGGGAGCTTCAAGGACCGGGGCACCGCCGTGGCCGTGCAGAAGGCCGTCGCCCTCGGAGCGGAACGGATCGGGACCGTCTCGACGGGGAACATGGCCGCCTCCACGGCGGCCTACGGCGCCCGCGCCGGTCTCGAAACCACT
>JAPKZE010000021.1 GCA_026393955.1 Candidatus Aminicenantota bacterium | reverse complement strand
TTGATGATGCCCGCCTTTTCGAAGGCGATCTTTTCGAGCGTCGAACCGAGATGCTTCTCGTGGTCTCTGGCGATCGTGGTGATGACCGAGACGAGCGGCCGGACGACGTTGGTCGCGTCGAACCGCCCGCCCATGCCCACTTCGAGGACGGCGACGTCGACCTCGCGCTCGGCGAACTCGACGAAGGCCAGGGCGGTCACGACCTCGAAGTAGGTCGGGTGGTAGACGAGCTTGCCGTCGGCCATCTCGCGGTCGATCACCGCTTTGAGCGCCGTCAGCCGCTCGCGGAAGCGCCGCTCCCGGATCGTCTTCCCGTTGATCCGGATCCGTTCCTCGATCCGGGCCAGGTGCGGCGAGGTGTAAAGCCCCGTTTTGAGGCCGTGGGCCCGCATGATCCCGGCCAGCATGGCCGAGACCGAGCCCTTGCCGTTCGTCCCGGCCACATGGATGGAGAGGAATCGGTTCTGGGGATTCCCGAGGGCCGCGCAGAGGGCCGCGATGTTCTCGAGGCCGAGCTTGATGCCGAAGTGCTGCAGGTGGTCGAGGTAATCCCGACACTCCGCCGAGGTCATTGCGGCTTGTTGAGGAAGAGGCGCAGGGCCCGGACGAGGTAGGGTTTGAGGGCTTTGCGCTCGACGACGTCGTCGATCATGCCGTGCTCGAGCAGGAACTCGGAGCGCTGGAAGCCCTTGGGCAGCTTCTCCTTGATGGTCTGCTCGATGACCCGGGGGCCGGCGAAGCCGATGAGGGCCTGCGGCTCGGCCACGTTGATGTCGCCGAGCATGGCGAAGCTGGCCGTCGTGCCGCCGGTCGTCGGATCGGCCAGGACCGAGATGAAGGGGATCTTGGCCTGGCCCAGGCGGGCGATGGCCGCGCTCGTCTTGGCCATCTGCATGAGCGAGAGCATGCCCTCCTGCATCCGCATGCCGCCGGAGCAGGAGACGATGATGACGGGGCGGCGGTCCTCGAGGGCCCGTTCGCAGGCCCGGGTGATCTTCTCGCCCACGACCGAGGCCACGCTTCCGCCGAGGAAGCCGAAGTCCATGGCCAGGATGTAGACCGGGACGCCGCCGAGCGTGCCGCGGCCGGTGACGATGGCCTCGGAGAGGCCCGTCTTCCGCTCGTTCTCGACGATCCGGTTGGCGTAGCTCTTGAGGTCGACGAAGTGGAGGGGGTCGACGGAGTGGAGGTTGGCGTCGAGGACCTCGTAGGCGCCGTCGTCGAAGAGCATCTGCAGCCGCTCCTCGGCCGAGAGCCGGAAGTGGAAGGCGCAGGCCGGGCAGACGGCCAGGTTATCCAGGATATCCTGCTTGTAAAGGATCCGCTGGCAGCTGTTGCAACGGGTCCAGAGGCTTGTCATGGGCGTTTTCCTTTGTGCTCGGATTTGGCCTCCCCCCGGGGAGAGGCGGCCCCGCGGCCGCGGCGGCTCAGGCCCTCGAGGACCGCGGCGGAGTCGGGCAGCTCCTCCTCGAACTCGTCCTCGTCGTGGAGGAGGCGCTTGACCGCGGCGACGAAGGCGTTCTCGTCGAGGGGCTTCTCGAAGTATTCCGCGGCCCCGAGGTTGCTCGTCGCCTCCTGCCGGTACTGGGGCCCCTTGTAGAGCCCGGTGATGAGGACGACCGGCACCCGGCCCTGGGTTTCCCGGGAGATCTTCTGGGTCAGGTCGAAGCCATGGAGCTTCGGCAGCATGGCCTCGACGACCACGAGGTCGGGCTTTTCGGCCACGAAAGCCTCCCAGCCGGCCTGGCCGTCGACCGCGGTCACGACCCGGAATTTATTCGATTTCAACAGCTTGGCAACGTGAGCCAGACTAACGGGCTCGTAATCGACGATCAAGATCTTTTTTTCGGCCATGACTTGGGTGCCTAGATACTCTAGGCAATCGGGGGGAGGTTGTCAAACCCCTTAAGGGGGACCGTCCCCGGTAGCGGTGTCCCTATTTATGGCCCAAAGGCCTATTTCTGCCGCTTTTGCAGGGCCAGAAAGCCGGCCACGACGACAGCCGCTCCCAACAGGAAGAGCAGGAACTTCTTTGCCTTCATCGTTGTCATTCCTCCGGAGA
>JAPKZE010000168.1 GCA_026393955.1 Candidatus Aminicenantota bacterium | reverse complement strand
CGCTCGACAACCGCCACGGCGCGTTCCCCGCCCTCGGCCGGCTGCTCGATCCCTTCGCCGGCTTCTGGCAGAACGGCAGCCGGTCGGACGAAATCCCAGAGACGCTCGAGGTGCCCGGCCTGCGCGAGGAGGTCCGGGTCGTCTGGGACGAGCGGCGCGTCCCCCACATCTTCGCCCGCAACGACCACGACCTCTTCCTGGCCCAGGGCTACGTCGCGGCGACGCTCCGCCTGTGGCAGATGGATTTCCAGTCGATGTATACGGCCGGCCGCATCGCCGAGGTCGTCGGGAAAGCCGGATTGCGCCAGGACATCTTCAGCCGGCGCTTCGGGATGGCTTGGGCCGCGGAGAGGGCCCTCGCCGCCTATCGCGGCGATCCGAAGGCCTGGGAGGCCATGGAGACCTTCACGGCCGGCGTCAACGCCCGCATTCGGGACCTTGGCCGCAAGGGCCTGCCCGTCGAATACAAGATCCTCGACTATCGGCCCGAGCTCTGGTCGGAATTCAAATGCGCCCTCCTGGTCAAGGCCATGGCCTATTCCCTGTCCTCCTACAACCAGGACGCGGCCATGACCCGGATGAAGGGTTGGGGGGGCGAGTGGGAAAAGGCCCTGGAGAGGCTCTTCCCGTTCGCCTCGCCTTTGGTGGAGCCCGTCATCCCGCCGGGCACGCCCTGGGACTTCGCGCCGGTCGCCGGGCCCGGTCCCGCGGGCGCGCCTGAAGCCGGAAAGGGCGGGACCGGGGCGGGGGCCGGGGCGGCCGCCGAGGCCCCGCCCGACGCGTTCGTCTCGCCGGGCTACCGGACGGGCCCGGGCCTCGGCAGCAACAATTGGGCCGTGAGCGGCAAGCTCACCCGGAACGGCCGGCCCATCCTCTGCAACGACATGCACCTGGAGCTGTCGCTGCCGGCGGTGTGGTACGAAGTGCAGCTCACCGCCCCCGGGATCAACGTCCGCGGCGTCGCCTTCCCCGCGGCCCCGCTCGTCATCGCGGGCTACAACGAGAACATCGCCTGGGGCTTCACCAACGGCACGGACGACGTCGTCGACTGGTACGACATCGCCTTCAAGGACGATACGCACGCCGAGTACCGGTACGACGGCGAGTGGCGCAAGGCCGGGGTGCGCGACGAGAGGATCAAGGTCCGGGGCGGCGAGACCGTCGTCGACCGGGTGGTCACCACCCACCACGGCCCGATCGTCCGATGGAAGGACGAGCCCGCCTTCCCCGGCATGGACGTCCCCGCGGGCGCGGCCTTGCGTTGGCTCGCGCATGATCCGTCGAACGAATTCGCGGCCCTCGCCGCCATGGATCGCGCCGGGAACTACCGGGAATACGTCGAGGCGATCAAGGCCTGGGTCTGCCCGGCTCAGAATTTCGTCTACGCGGACCGCGAGGGAACGATCGCCCTCTGGCATAACGGCCGGTTCCCGCTGCGCCGGAAGGGCCAGGGCCGCTTCGTCCTCGACGGCTCCGATCCGGCCGACGAGTGGCACGGCTGGGTGCCGCGCGAGCAGGTCCCGCACGTCCGGGACCCGGAGCGGGGCTTCGTCAGCTCGGCCAACCAGGCCGCCGTCGACGCGAGCTATCCCTATTATCTCGGCTGGGACTACGCGTCGTTCGAGCGGGGGGCCCGGATCAACGAGATCCTGCGGTCGGCCCGGCAGGCCACGGCGGAGGACATGATCCGGATGCAGGCCGACGTGCTGGACATCCGGGCCCGGGCGGTCCTGCCGCGCCTGCTCGGCATCGTCCGGGACAAGGCCGTGACGGACGCCGAGAAAGCCTGCCTCCGGGAGCTCGAGGGCTGGGACCTTCAGGCCCGGGCGGCCTCGGCGGCGCCGACGGTCTTCCGCGAGCTCTGGGACGAGCTCAACCGTCTGACCTGGGATGACGAGACGCCGGAGTCGACGGACCGGATGTCCAGGCCGGCCAGCCAGATCATGACCGATCTCGCGCTCAACGAGCCCGACGCGCCGTGGTTCGACGACAGATCGACCCCGGAGCGGGAATCGCTGGCCGGGATGGCCGAACGGGCTTTGCGATCGGCGGCGGCCAACCTTGAGAAACGGCTGGGGCCGTTCGGCGAGGCCTGGATGTGGGGCAAGGCCAAGGGGACCCAGATCAGGCATCTGGCCAGGATCCCGGCCTTCGGCCGCAAGATCGAGGCGGACGGGGCCGGCCAAGTCATCAACGCCATCGGCTCCGTCTGGGCGCCCTCCTGGCGCATGGTCGTCGAGCTCGGCCCGGAGGTCAAGGCCTGGGGGAATTACCCCGGCGGGCAGTCGGGGAATCCGGGTTCGAGGTTCTACGACGACCGCGTCGGCGACTGGTCCGCCGGAAAGCCGTACGAACTGGTGTTCCTGAAGTCGGCGGACGATCCGGATCCGCGGATCGTCGGACGGACGGTGATGCGAGGGGAACGATGATCGCGACGCTCGTGTGTCTGCTGGCCCTCCTGGCCCTCCAGGTCGTGGCTCCTTACTGGTGGTGGATCATGATCGTCCCCTTCGCCTACGGCGCGGCCGCGGCGACGAGCGGCTGGAGGGCGATCCGCACCGGCCTCCTCGCGGCCGGGCTCCTCTGGCTCGGGGCCGGGACCTATTTCTATCTCACCGGGAGCGATCTCATCGCGGCCCGGATGGCCCGGATGTTCGGTCTGGGCCGGCCTTGGACGGTCATCGCGGCCACGGCGCTCGTTGCGGCGCTCTCGGCCGGCTTGGCCGGCTACGCGGGCTACGCCGTCCGGGCCCTCTTCAAAGGACCGGCGAAAAAGGAGCCGTCATGAGCGACCATTCGTGGGTCGGGGAGTTCCCGGGCGCGGTCACGGTCTGCGACACCGCGGGACGTATCATCGAAATGAACGGGCGGGCGGGCGAAGTCTTCGCGGCCGACGGCGGAGCGGCCCTCGTCGGCACGAACGTCCTCGACTGCCATCCCGAGCCGAGCCGGACGAAGCTCGCCGGCATGATGGCGGAGCGGCGGACGAACGTCTACACCGTCCAGAAGAACGGCAAGAAAAAGCTGATCTACCAGGCGCCCTGGTTCCGGGACGGCGTGTACGCCGGCTTCGTCGAGATCTCCTTCGAGGTCCCCCGGGACATGCCCCACTTCAACCGGGATAAATAGATTAAAGCAGGGCCATGGTCATGAAGGGCACGTAGGTGATGAGCAGCACCGCCACCAGCCCGATGCCGAGGAAGATCAGCACGTCCTTGTAGACCCGGTGCATGGGCTCGTTGAAGCGGTAGGAGGCGAGATACAGGTTCAACCCGACCGGCGGCGTCAGGTATCCGAGCTCCAGGTTGGCCAGGAAGATGATGCCCAGGTGGACCGGGTGGATGTGGAAGTAGTTCCCCAGCGGGATGATGAGCGGCACGACGACGAGAATGGCCGAGTAGATGTCCATGAAGCAGCCGACGACGAGCAGGGCCAGGTTGAGCAGGAGCAGGAACACGTAGGGCGAGGAGATCTTGGCCGCCACCCACTCGCTCAGCTTCTGGGGGATCTGGGCGTCGATGATGTAATAGGACAGGCCGTTGGCCAGGGCCAGGATGATCAGCACGCCGCCGATGATGGGCACGGCGTGGAGGAAGATGCGGCGCAGGTCGCGGATCTTCACGTCCTTCTTGACGAAGGTCTCGACGATCCAGACGTAGACCAGGGCCGCCGCCGCGCTCTCCTGCAGGCTGACGATCCCGCCGAAATAGAGGCCGAAGACGAGGAGCGGCAGCAGGAGCTCCCAGAAAGAGGACCGGAACGCGGCCGCCGCCTCCCGGACCTTGAACGGCGGGCGTGGAACCCGATGCTTAAAGGAGTAGACGATACCGACGGCGACGACGGAGACGACCAGAAACACGCCGGGCAGAAGCCCCCCGACGAACATGTCCTTGATGCTCGTCTGGGCGATCACCCCGTAGATGATGACCGGAAGGCTGGGCGGGAACAGCAGGCCGATGCT
>JAPKZE010000223.1 GCA_026393955.1 Candidatus Aminicenantota bacterium | reverse complement strand
AATATCGGCCTCATCCCGAACATCACCAAGGAGCTCGTCCGCCGCGGCTACAAGCCCGAGGACATCCGCAAAATCCTCGGCGGCAATTTCCTTCGCGTCTTCGGCGCCGTCGACCAGGCCAAAGAGAAATAATGGGGTCGGACCACAGTAATATGCTTATTTATCAATTACTTAATCCTGTTTTTAGGCCTCCAAAAGGCCTTAACTCCGCGTTTTTGGCCCCAAAAACGAAGAGTTTGACTCTCATCGTTTGAGCCGGAAGGGTTTTTTTGCTATTTTGTGTGTCCATGAGATCATCAACCTTCAGCACTTCTAAGGCTTCTTAGCGTCGCCGGCGACATTTTCCGCCTATGGACCCCGATACGCCAAACCCCATCGAATACGAAGCGCCGGTCATTCTCGACCGCGGCCGCCACCGCATCTCCCGGCGCGATATCGACCCCGACTGCCTCAAGGTCCTCTACCGCCTGAACGCCCAGGGCTATACGGCCTTCCTCGTCGGCGGGGCCGTCCGGGACCTGTTGCTCGGCCGCAAGCCAGCCGATTTCGACGTCAGCACCAACGCCCACCCCAACCAGATCAAGAAGCTCTTCCGCAACGCCTTCCTCATCGGACGGCGCTTCCGGCTGGCCCACATCCGGTTCCAGGGCGGGAAGATCATCGAGGTGTCGACCTTCCGCCGCAAGCCCGACGAGGAGGAGCTCGCCGCCGAGCGCGCAGAGGAAGCGGCGCGCGCCGCCGAAGCCGCGGCGACGGCGGAGGGCGGCCGGGCTGAAGCGGTCCGGCGGGCGGAAGAAGACGGATCGGAGGACAGGACGGACAGTGCCCTCGAGGGACAGTCCCCGGAGGAAGAGCCGATGTCCGGCGCCGGGGTCACCGCAGGGCCCGATCTCTCCGACACCCCGGATGACCTCGCGGCTGAGCCGCTCCCCGAAAGCGCGGAGCCCGCCGCCGCGAGCGGCGCAGGCAGGCGCCGCGGCCGCCCGCCGCTCAAGCCCATCGCCTACGGCACGCCCCGCGAGGACGCCTTCCGCCGCGACCTGACCATCAACGCCCTGTTCTACGACATCGCCACCTATTCCGTCATCGACTACGTCGGCGGCCTCGACGACCTCGAGGCCGGCCGCGTCCGCATCATCGGCGACCCGGACACAAGCTACGTCGAGGACCCGGTCCGCATCTGGCGCGTCCTGCGCCACGCCTCCCGGCTGGGATTCACGATCGAGGAGCGAACGGCCGAGGCCATCGCCCGCCACGGCCATCTGCTCCAGGCCTGCCCCGGCTCCCGCCTCTACGAGGAGCTCAACAAGGACATGAAGTCGGGCAACGTCGGGCCGTTCTTCCAGGCCGCGCGCCGCTACGGCCTCCTGCCCCGCTTCCTCGGCGAGGTCGGCGAGCTCTACCAGGCCTCGGACGAGGCCTTCGAAAAGGTGGTCTTCCTCCTCGGCGCGCTCGACGCTTCGATCCGCGGCGGCGGCTCCCCGCCGGCCGAAGTGGCCTACGGGCTCCTGCTCTGGCCCTGGGCCGAGCCGCAGCTCACCGGTATCGAGGGCGACAAGCCCAAGGCCCTCTACGACGCCTTCCGGAGCGCCAAGGCCGCGGCCACCGTCCCGAAATCCCTGCTCCTCGAGGCCGTCCACACCCTGGCCATCGTCGAGCACATGCTCCAGTCCCTGGCCGACGGCAAGATGCGGTGGGCCCTCAAGATACGCCCCCGCTATCCGGAGGCCTCGCGGATCGCGTCGCTTCTCTTCGCGGGCACCTTCGGCGATTGCGACGATCCGTTCTCGGTCATCTACCGCAACCGCTTCGGCACCCGGCCGCGGACCCAGCCCCACAAGCATCGCCGCCGGAAGAAGCCCGTGGTCCCGCCGCCGCCTCCGGAATAACCGCAGTAAGGAGATCGCCATGGCCAGCGCCCGTCCCGACACATTGACCCTCGGCGGCTGGAAGATCCGCCGCATCCTGAGCTTTATCGCCGGCCTGGGCATGATCGTCGCCTCGGTCATGACCATCCGGCATTTCTTCATGGCCAACTACCCCAAGACGATCTTCGCCGGCTCCTTCTGCGACATCAGCGCCTTCTTCAACTGCGACAGCTCGGCCTTCTCGTCCATCTCGCAGATCATGGGCATCCCCCTCGGGTTCTTCGGCATGTTCATGGGCGCCCTGACCGTCCTGGGGACGATCTTCCCGTCGGAGGCCTTCGAGCGCACCAACAAGTCGCTCTCGCTCGCCAACGTCGCCGGTGTCGTCACCCTCTTCCTCTATTCCGTCCTCCACCTCGGCAGCCTGTGCCTGCTCTGCTCGGGCTTCTACCTCTTCTCCATCCTGAGCTTCGTCCTGTTCGCCCTCTACGGCATCGACCGCGAGGTCCGGAACCCGGTCCGGCGCTGGGTCCGGCCGTCGATCAAGCTCCTGGCCGTCTTCGCCGTCTTCGCCGCGGCCGGCGCCTACGGCATGATCGAGTACCACAGCGCCCGCAAGACCGCGCAGACCGGCACGGCCGTCAACATCGTCAAGCAGTTCTTCGAGCTGCCCAAGGTGGCCTCGCCCTCCTTCCTCTCGCCCTACTGGTCGGTGAAGTCGACCGACACGTTCGAGGAGGCGGCCATCCAGGTCATCGAGTACACGGACTTCATGTGCCCCGACTGCCTCTACCTCAGCCAGCAGCTGGAGAAGCTCAAGGTCGAGTTCGCCGGCAAGATCAATGTCGCCATCCAGTTCTTCCCGCTCGACGGCGTTTGCAACACGGTCGTCCCGGAGAAGGCCAACCTTCATCCCGGCGCCTGCGAGCTGACCTTCCTTGCCGCCGGCAACCCGGCCCGCTTCCCCGAGATGCACGACGAGATCTGGGCCAACTTCAATTCCCGCAAGGACCCGGCCTGGCGCGCCGCCCTGGCCAAGAAGTACGGCACGGAGGGCGCGGCGGGCGACCCGGCCCTCAAGGACCTGATCAAGCGGATCATCGAGACCGGGGCCGAGTACGAGAAGACCTCGGAGAAGTTCTCGCACGGCATCCGCTCGACGCCGACCATGATCATCAACAACCGGATGATCATCGGCACCCTGCCCTACGACCACCTGAAGGCCATCTTCCAGGCCCTGGTCGAGGAGCACGAGGGCGGCCCGAAGACGTTCATCGAGAACTGGGTCGAGCCGGTCCGGAAGAAAAAGAAATAGGGCCGCGGACATGTCGCCGACCGGCCGTCGCTTCGCGGCCGCTGCGGCAGCGGGGATGATCGGCCTGGCCGGGCTGGCTGGGCTGGCCCTCCTCGCGCATCCTGGGCGCGTCGACTCCGCGTCCGCCTCCCACCCGGTTTTTTACAGCTTTGCCGGCCAGGAGAAGACCGTCGACCTCAGCTCGGTTGAAAGCGCGGCCGAATATCGGACCGACGAGCCCGAGGGCCCCGGCTTCCTCGGCAGCGACGCCGCGGTCCTCAAC
>JAPKZE010000410.1 GCA_026393955.1 Candidatus Aminicenantota bacterium | reverse complement strand
ACGGCCTTCCTGCTGGCGATCGGTGTCCCGGGCTGTACCCGGATGCCGCCGCCGTCCACGGCCCCCCGCCTGGCCGTTCCCGACGGCGGCTGGGTCGCCCGGACCCTCAAGAAGATGACGGTCGAGGAGAAGGTCGGCCAGATGATCGCCTGCCGGTTCACGGCCGAGTTCCGCAACGCCGACAGCCCCGCCCTTCGCGAGATCGAGTCGCTCGTCGTCGACTCCAAGATCGGCGGCCTGATCCTGTTCGCGCCGGCCCGCGTCTACGAGACGGCCGAGCTGGCCAATGGCTTCCAGAAGCTGGCCAAGGTCCCGCTGCTCATGGCCGCCGATCTCGAGGCCGGAGCGGCCTTCCGGGTCAGCGCCACGACCCAGTTCCCGCCGCTCATGGCCCTCGGCGCGGCCGGGTCGGAAGAGATCGCCTACGAGATGGGCCGGATCACGGCCCTCGAAGGCCGGGCCATAGGCATCCACATGACCTACGCCCCGGTCGTCGACGTCAACATCAATCCCGACAATCCCATCATCAACACCCGGTCCGTCGGCGCCGACCCGGCCCTGGTCAGCCGCATCGCCAGCGCCTTCATCCGCGGTGCCCAGGACAACGGCATGCTGGCCACGGCCAAGCACTTTCCCGGCCACGGCGACACCGCTCAGGATTCGCACAGCCTGATGCCGACCGTCACCGCCGACCTGGATCGCCTGGAGAAGGTCGAGCTCTTCCCGTTCAAGGCGGCCATCGACGCCGGGGTCAGGGCCGTCATGACGGCCCATTTGGCCGTCCCCGCCCTCGATCCCTCCGGGGTCCCGGCCACCCTGTCGGCCCCGATCATGACCGGCGTCCTCCGCGACAAGCTGGGCTTCAAGGGGCTCATCGTGACCGACGCCCTCGAGATGGCCGGCGTGACCAACGCCTACTCGACCGAGGAGGCGTCCCTGCGGTCGATCCTCGCGGGCGTGGACATGCTCCTGCTCCCGCCCGAACCGGCCAAGGTCATCGCCTATCTCTCCGCCGCCGTCCGCGACGGCCGCATCCCGCTGGCCCGGATCGACGCCTCGGTGCGGCGCATCCTCGAAGCCAAGGCCTCGCTCGGCCTCGACCGGAACCGCTTCGTCAAGATCGAGGACATCCGCCGCCGCGTCGCCCCGCCGGCCTATCTGGCCCAGGCTGAGAAGGCCTTCGAAAGCGCCGTGACCCTCGTCCGGAACGACGGGGACGTCCTGCCCCTGGCCGTCGCGTCCGAGAAGCTGACGATCCTGGCCTTGAGCAGTGACCTCGGCGATTACTATGCCGGACAGGCGTTCGTCTCGTCGATGAGAACCAAGTATCCCGCGGCGGCGGCCTTCTATGCCGACGGCGACACCGGGCAGGAGAAGCTCGACGAGGCTTTCGCCCAGGCCTCGGGCGCGGAGACCGTCGTGCTGGCGCTCTTCTCCCGGCTGAGCGACCGGAAGGGGACCGTCGACCTCGACCCGCGCCACATCGACCTCATTCGCAAGCTCGCGGCGCTCCCGGACGGCCCCAAGGTCGTGGCCGTCTCCTTCGGCTCGCCGTATTTCCTGAGACACATCCCCGAGGTCGACGCCTATCTCTGCCTCTACAAGAACACGCCGGAGACGCAGGCCATCGCGGCCCGGGCCCTGGCCGGGGAGATGGCCGTGACCGGGAAGCTGCCCGTGTCGATCCCGGACCTCTATCCGGTCGGCCACGGGCTCGAGCTCAAGAAGAAAACACCCTGAAAGAGGAAAGGCCATGACGTACAAATTCCTGGGCAAGACAGGGGTCAAGGTCTCGACCATCGCCTACGGGACGATGTCCTTCGGCGGGGACGCCGACGAGGCGGGCTCGAAGGCCCTGTTCGGGGCCTGCCGCGACGCCGGGGTCAACCACTTCGATTGCGCCGACATGTACGCCGGCGGACGGTCGGAGGAGATCCTGGGCCGTCTCATCAAGGATTGCCGCGAAGAGGTGATCATCACCAGCAAGACCTACTTCGCGACATCCAAGGACGTCAACGCCATGGGGGCGTCGCGCCGCCACATCCTCTACGCCGTCGAGGCCAGCCTGCGGCGCCTGCAGACCGACCGGATCGATATCTATTACATCCACCGGTTCGATGATCGGACCGCCCTGGAGGAAACGCTCCGGGCCCTCGACGACCTCGTTCGCCAGGGCAAGGTCGTCTATCTCGGGGCCAGCAATTTCGCCGCCTTGCAGGTCGCCAAGGCCCTGGGGATCTCGGCGAAGGAGGGGCTCGCCCCGTTCGCCTGCATCCAGCCCATGTACAACCTGGTCAAGCGCCAGGCCGAGTCCGAGAT
>JAPKZE010000400.1 GCA_026393955.1 Candidatus Aminicenantota bacterium | reverse complement strand
GTGGCGACCGCCCGAGCCTGCGGGCTTTCTCCCCGATCTCCCCGAGGAGACTCCTCAGGGCGGCCGGGTTTCTAAGCTCCTTCATCTTGCGACGCCGCGGCCAGCTCCTTGAACAGGCGGAGGGTTTCCCGGGCTTCCTTGGCGTTCATGACCGAGATGGCGAAGCCGGCGTGGATGATGACCCAGTCGCCCCGCCGGGCCTGCGGGACGAGGACGAGATTGACCTTGACCTCGCTGCCGAGGTAGCTGGCAGATCCCTGGCCGGATCCGTCGATCCGGGTGATCTTGGCGGGGACGGCCAGGCACATGGCGTTTCTCCAGGTCATTCACTCTAGCAGAATCCTCCGGCCCGGTCCACCTTGTGCTATAATGGGGGGCCGATGGAGAAGCACCTCGAGGCCTATTTCCCGCCCGGGACCGACGAGGGGCGGCTCCTCCTCCGGGTCGATTTCGACCGCCTGCCCCGCCACATCGCCGTGATCATGGACGGCAATGGGCGCTGGGCGGCCGGCCGCGGCCTGCCCCGGGTCGAGGGGCACAGGGCGGGGGTCGAGTCGGTCCACGAGATCGTCGAAGCGTCGGCCCGCCTCGGCCTCGGCTGCCTGACCCTGTTCGCCTTCTCGAGCGAGAACTGGAAGAGGCCGCGTTACGAGGTCGGCCGGCTCTGGCGGCTCCTCCGGGAGAAGCTGATCAAGGACGACGGGCTCCTCGTCAAGAACGACCTGCGGCTCCGGGTCATCGGCCGGCGGGAGGGGATCCCGGGCCCGGCCCTCCGGGAGCTCGAGCGGGTCGAGGCCCTGACCCGGGAGAACCAGCGCATGACCGTCGTCTTCGCCCTCAATTACGGCGGCCGCGACGAGATCGTGGACGCGGCCCGTCGCATCGTGGCCGAGAAGCGCATCCCCGCCGCCAAGCTCGACGAGAAGGCCTTTGCCGCCCACCTCACGACCGCAGGCCTGCCCGACCCGGACCTGCTCATCCGGACGGGCGGGGAGATGCGAGTGTCGAATTTCCTCCTTTGGCAGATCGCCTATGCCGAGATCGTCGTCACGCCCGTCCTCTGGCCGGATTTCCGCAGGCGCCATCTTCTCGAAGCCATCCTCGAATACCAGGGACGGGAACGCCGGTTCGGGGACGTCCGTCCCCCCGCCAAGCCCTCCCGCGGAAGGACATAAGCCCGTATGAACCTCATCAAGCGCACCTTCACCGCCGCTGTCCTGCTGGGGTCGCTCTTCGTCATCATCCAGTACGCTCCGGACTGGGTCTTTTTCCTGTGCGGATTGGCCTTCGCTCTGGCCGCGCTCCTCGAGTTCTACCAGCTGACGGGCAAGAAAGGGCTGGGGCCGCAGAAGGTCCTGGGGACCGGCCTGGGAGCCTTGGTCCTCCTGGCGTTCTACGTCCGGACCGTCCCGCTCGAAGCCGCCCTCTTCGCCGCGGTCCTTCTGGCCGGTGTTTATTTCGTCGTCGCCGTCAACACCGCCGAAAAGCTGGCCCTGTTCCCGGCTTCTTTCGTCACCACCCTGGCCGGCGTCCTCTATGTCGCCTTCCCCCTGGGGTTCATCTTCCGCATCCGCCTGGAGGAAGGCCCGTTCTATCTCTACTACCTGGCCGCGGTCGTGTTCGTCGGCGACACGGGGGCCTTCTTCATCGGCAAGCCCTTCGGCCGGCACAAGATGACGCCGATCGCCAGTCCCAACAAGAGCTGGGAGGGCAGCGCCGGAGGGTTCCTCTTCGCCGCCGCCGGGGCGGTCGCGGCCCGCTTCCTGCTTCTGCCGGCGGTGCCGCTCGCCACGGTCGTCCTGACCTCCCTCGTCGTCCATGCCGCGGCCCAGGTCAGCGATCCCCTCGAATCCCTCTTCAAGAGGGCCGTCGGCGTCAAGGACTCCTCCAACAGCCTGCCCGGGCACGGCGGTTTCCTCGACCGGATCGACAGCCTGATCCTGGCCGCACCGGTGCTCTATTACATCCTCGAGCTCTTCTGGAAGTAGGCCTTGCCTAAGACGCCGCGCGGCCTGGCCCTCCTCGGTTCGACCGGTTCGATCGGGACATCCACGCTCGACGTCGTCGACCGCCTGGAGGGCCGCTTCCGCGTGATCGCCCTGGCCGCGGGATCCAACCTGGCCCGCGTGGCCGCCCAGGTCGGGAAGTACCGCCCCGCCGTCGTTTCGGTCAGCGACCGGCGCGACGCCGACAAGCTCCGCGCCCTTCTCGGGGACCGGCGGATCAGGGTCGTGTACGGTCCGGAAGGCGCGCTGGAAGTCGCCCGGGCCGAGGGCGCCGACACCGTCGTCTCCGCCATCACGGGCATGAGCGGTTTCCGGCCGACGCTCGAAGCGGTCCGGGCCGGCCGCCGCGTGGCTTTGGCCAACAAGGAGTCCATGGTCGTCGGCGGAGAGCTGCTCACCCGGGAGGCCGCCCTCTCCGGAGCCCGCATCATCCCCGTCGACAGCGAGCACAGCGGCGTGTTCCAGTGCCTGGCCGGGGAGACGCGCAGGTACGTCAGAAAGGTCATCCTGACGGCCTCGGGCGGCCCCTTCCTGAAGACCCCGCTCAAGGACCTGGGCGCCAAGACGCCCGAGGAGGCCCTCCGCCACCCCCGCTGGGTCATGGGCCGGAAGGTCACGATCGATTCGGCCACCCTCATGAACAAGGGGCTCGAGCTCATCGAGGCCCGCTGGCTGTTCGACCTCGATCCGGGCCGGCTCGACGTCCTCATCCATCCCCAGAGCGCCGTCCACGCCCTCGTCGAGATGACGGACGGCTCCGTCCTGGCCCAGCTCGGCGCGACGGATATGCGCCTGCCCATCCAGTACGCCCTGACCTGGCCGGAGCGGCGGGATTCGGGCCTGCCGGCGCTCGACTTGGCCCGGACCGGACGCCTGGAGTTCCGCCGGGTCGACGAGCGCCGCTTCCCGTTGTTCGGCCTGGCGCGGCGGGCTCTCGTCGAGGGAGGCAGCCTGCCCGTAGCCCTCAACGCGGCCAACGAAGTGGCCGTGGCCGCGTTCCTCGAGAAGAAGATCCGCTTTACCGATATCGCCGCCGTCGTCGCCGGGACCCTCGATAGGCACCGGGCCGGCCCGGCCGGGACCGTGGACGCGATCATCGACATCGACCGCAACGCCCGGCGGGACGCCCGCCGGCATTTCCCGCAGAGGTAGACATGGTAAACATCCTGGGTACCCTCCTGGCCTTCACCATCGTGTTCGGCATCCTCGTCTTCGTCCACGAGTTCGGCCATTTCTTCATGGCCAAGCTGGCCGGCGTCCGGGTCGAGGTCTTTTCCTTCGGCTACGGCAAACGCCTGTTCGGCTTCAAGAAGGGCGATACGGACTACCGGATCAGCCTGCTTCCCATGGGCGGCTACGTCAGGCTCCTGGGCGAGGGCATGTTCGAAAAAGACCGGCCCGTCGCCCCGGACGACCTGATGGCCAAGACCCGCGGCCAGCGTCTTCTGATCATGGCCATGGGCTCGATCATGAACATCGTCCTGGCCGTCGTCATCGTGGCCTTCATGAACGGCGTCGGGACCTCGGCGCCGGAATGGCTCGACGCCCGGCCGGTCATCGGCTGGATCGAGAGCGGGTCGCCCGCCGAGCGGGCCGGCCTGCGGGTCGACGACGAGATCCTCCGCATCGCCGGGCGCGCGGTCGGGTCATGGGCCGACGTCCAGATGGCCATCGGCACCAAGCCCGACCGGCTCGTGCCCCTCGAGGTCCGCCGGGACGGCCAGGTCCTGGACGTCGACCTGCAGACGGAGTCGGTCACCCGCTACGAAATGGGCTACGCGGGCTTCCAGGCCAAGATCCTGACCGAGATCCGGATGGTCCTGCCGAACTCGCCGGCGGAGAAGGCCGGCCTCAAGGCGGGGGACCTCATCGTGGCCATCGACGGAGCGCCCGTCTACTTCTACAAATTCCTCGATATCATCCAGAAGAACGCCGGCCGGGAGCTCCAGATCACCGTCGACCGGGGCGGCCGGACGCTGACTCTGCCCGTGACGCCCCGCAAGGAAGGGGAGGTCGGCAAGATCGGCATCTCCCAGGTCGCCAAGTCGGTCATCAAGAAATACCCGTTCTTCGCCGCCATCGGGCAGTCGTTCAAGTCCAACCTGGACAACGTCTTCCTGATCGTCCGGTTCGTCAAAGAGCTGTTCACCGGCGAGGCTTCGACCCGCCAGCTGGGCGGTCCGCTCGAGATCGCCAACTTCTCCTACGCGGCCTTCCGCATGGGCTGGGCCGCCCTGCTGTCCTGGATCGCCGTCATCAGCCTCCAGCTCGGGGTCCTGAACCTCTTCCCGATCCCGGTCTTCGACGGGGGCCAGATCTTCGTCCTGGTCATCGAGTCGATCTTCCGCCGCGACCTCGGGCCCAAGGCCCGTCAGGTCTGGATGACGATCGGCTTCGTCATCTTTGTCTTCCTCATCGTCTTCGTCATCCTCAACGACATCGTCAAGAGGCTGCCGAACGGCTGGGGCAGCCTGGTCCCGTTCTAGGGAGGGGGTGGAGCGGATGTTCTCGCGACGGAAGACACGCCCGATCAAGGTCGGCGGCGTCGTCGTCGGAGGCGGCGCGCCGGTCGTCGTCCAGGCCATGACCAAGACCGACACCCGCGACGTCCGGGCGACCGCCGCCCAGGTCCGCCGCTTGGAGAGGGCGGGCGCCGAGATCGTCCGCCTGGCCGTTCCCGACCGGGCGGCCGCGGCGGCGCTCCGGGAGATCCGGAAACGCGCCCGCGTTCCCCTCGTCGCCGACATCCACTTCGACCACCGTCTGGCGCTGGCCGCGCTCGAAGCTGGCGTCGACGGCCTGCGCCTCAATCCCGGCAACATCGGTTCCGCCGCCAAGGTCCGCGAGGTCGTCCGGGCGGCGGGGGAGCGGCAGGTGCCCATCCGGATCGGCGTCAACTCGGGCTCGCTCGAGAAGGACATCCTGGCCCGGGCCGGGGGGGCTACGGCGCCGGCCATGGTCGAAAGCGCCGTGCGCCACGTCCGCCTGCTCGAGGACCTCGATTTCCGGCTCATCAAGATCTCGCTCAAGGCCTCCGACGTCCCGCGGACGCTCCAGGCTTACCGCCTTTTGGCGGAGCAGGTCGACTATCCCCTCCACGCCGGGATCACCGAGGCCGGCCGGCTGCTCGCCGGCAGCGTCAAGTCCTCGGCCGGTCTGGCCCTGCTCCTGGCCGAGGGTTTGGCCGACACTGTCCGGGTCTCCCTGACGGCGCCGCCCGAGAAGGAGGTCTTCGTCGCCTGGCAGATCCTTCAGGCGCTGGGGCTGCGCACGAGAGGCGCGACCTTCGTGTCCTGCCCCACCTGCGGGCGCTGCGAGGTCGACCTGATGGGTGTCGCGGCCCGCGTCGAGAAGACGGTCCTCGGGCTGCGCGTGCCGCTGACGGTGGCGGTCATGGGTTGTACGGTCAACGGGCCGGGGGAGGCCAAGGAGGCCGACATCGGCCTGGCCTGCGGCCGCGGCGGCGGGGTCATCTTCAGGAAGGGGAAAGTCCTGCGGAAGGTCCCGGCGGCCCGCCTGGCCGA
>JAPKZE010000274.1 GCA_026393955.1 Candidatus Aminicenantota bacterium | reverse complement strand
GCCGCGCTTTTTCCGGAAAAGTTCGTCGCCGCGGGAGGGGTCGCGTTCCAGAAGGAGGCGGCCGCGGTCTTCTCCCAGATGACGGTCATGGAGGATTGCGCCGTGGCCAGGAAGTTCCGGGGCGTTCACGTCATGCACGACGCCACGGAATGTGGCGTCTGGGGCGGGCTCTACGAGATGGCCCGGGCCGGAGGTTGCGGCCTCCGGATCGAGGAGGACGCCATCCCCGTCCAACCGGTGATCCTTCGAACGGCCGAGCTCTTTCGCTTCGACCCGTTCTCCGCCATCAGCGAAGGCACCCTCATCGCCATGGTGGACCGGAAGGATGTCCGGGGGCTCATCGGCGCGCTGAAGGACGCGGGCATACCGGCCGCCGACGCCGGCGAAGTGGTCGCCGCGGAGGAGGGCCTCAGGGTGGCCGGCCGTTCAGGCGAGCGGGTCCTCGAGCATCCGCTTGTTGACCCCTACTGGATCCTGGCCTCAGAATTCTCGAAGTAAGGCCCTGGGGCCGTTTGATAGGCCTTGCCAGGCCGGGCGCAAATGTCGAATAATGGCCTGAGCATGGAAGACATTTCCCGGGGCGTCCGGTCCTTCACCATCGGCACGGCCGTGAGCCGGGTCATGGGCCTGGTCCGTGAGATGGTCTTCGCCCATCTCTTCGGAGCCAGCCAGAGCGCGGCGGCCGACGCCTTCAACGTCGCCTTCCGCATCCCCAACATGCTCCGCGATCTCTTCGCCGAGACGTCCCTTTCGGCGGCCTTCATCCCGGTCCTGACGGCCGAGCGGGCCAAGAGCAAGGAGGCCCAGAACCGTCTGGCCTCGAACATCTTCAATGTCCTGTTCCTGGTGACCGGGCTTGTGTCGATCGCCGGCCTGCTGGCCTCGCCCGCGCTGGCCAAGTGGATCGCCTTCGGCTTCGGCCAGGTGCCGGGCAAGATCGCCCTGACGGCCCAGCTGACGGCCATCCTGTTCCCCTTCTTGCTCGTCATCAGCCTCGGCGCCTGGGCCATGAGCTACCTCAACACGGAGAGATCGTTCTTCGTGCCTTCGGTCGCCCCGGCCCTCTTCAACCTGTTCTCGATCCTCGTGCCGGTCGCGACCTTCGGCTGGTACGTCGCCCGCGGCAAGGAGCCCATCTTCGGCATGGCCATCGGCGTCCTCATCGGCGGCCTGATGCAGTTCCTCGTCCAGATGCCGCTCGTCTTCCGGAAGGGCTTCAGATATAAGGCCGTCGTGAGCTTCCGGGATCCGGAGTTCCGGAAGGTCATGGCCCTGTTCATCCCCGTGGCCATCGGACTGGCCGGGCCGCGGATCAACGTCCTGGTCAACACCATCCTCGTGACGCCCCTCAAGCAGGGGAGCGTGAGCTGGCTGAACTATGCCTACCGGATCATGCAGCTGCCCCTGGGTCTGTTCGGCGTCGCCGTCGGGACGGTGACCCTCCAATCGCTCTCCCGGCTCGTGCTCGCCGACGATGCGGACGCGGTCCGGTCGAGGCTGCTCGATTCCCTGAAGATGGCCCTGTTCCTGACCATCCCCACCTCTGTTCTCATCGCCTTTCTGTCGCGGCCGATCACCCGGGTCATCTATCAGCGCGGCCATTTCCGTCCCGAGGACACGCTGCCCACGGCCGTGGCCCTCATCCTTTACACGCTGGGCATCCCCTTCATCGCCGGGCTGAGGAACGTGGCCGCCGTATTCTACGCTTATAAGGACGCCCGGTGGCCCATGTACGCCAGTCTGGCCTCGGTCGCCCTGACCATCGTCCTGAACGTATCGCTCATCGGCGTCCTCGGCTTCATGATCTTCCCGCTCTCGACGAGCCTGGCTGCCGCGGTCAACTTCGGGCTCCTGGTGAGAGTCCTGCCACGGAAGGTCGGCCGGGTCGCCTGGGCCCCGCTCGGCCGGTACACCCTTGCTCTTACAGCGGCGGCCATGGCGGGCGGCGCGTCCGGGTGGGCGGCCAACGGCTTCCTGGCCGGGCGGCTCGCCGCCGCGGGGTTGGGCGCGGGACTCCTCGCCGCCCTCGTGAGCCTTGTCATCAGCGGTTGTCTCGGCCTGATCGTTTTTTACGGGGCCTCCCGGATCCTCGGCCTGGCCGAGACGCGCGACTTCGTCCGCCGCTTCCTGCGCCGCTAAGACGGGGTCAAACCTATACGTTTTTAATTTATTTTCTCGGGCGCCTACGAAA
>JAPKZE010000337.1 GCA_026393955.1 Candidatus Aminicenantota bacterium | reverse complement strand
GTCGGTCTGGCCGCCCATGTCCTCGGCAATGTAAGAGATCATGACCCGGCCCGGGATCGCCTTGTAGATCCGGGCCGACGTCTCGAAGGCCAGGTCGAAGAGCTTGCCGAGACAGTAGTCGGCGATCTCGGGATTCTCGACGAGGTCGACGAAGGCCTGCTCCTGGCCGCGGAGCTCTTTGTAGATGAGGAAGGGCTCCGAGCCGCCGCCGCGGATGGGGTGCGTCTCGTTCTTCCGGACCTGGCCGGGGACGACGCCGAAGTCCCACCAGTCGGCCGTGGGCCAGACATAGTTCTTCTCGATCTCGGCGACCGAGCCGTAACCGGCGAGGGGGAAATGGATGCACTCGCGGTAGGCCCCGGTGCCGTAGCCGACGCTCCGGAAGCGGCGGCCGAACTCGTCCTGCATCCGGGGCAGGCGCGGACCGACGTAGCGGGGCGCGAGCTTGACCTCGTAGTCGACGCGGAGCCGGTCGAGCATCTGGCGCCGGGTCCGGCAGCCGAGGCGCTTTATGAGCTTCAGGTCGAACTCGGGCGTGGCCCAGTAGTCGGTCGGGACGCGGTCCGGTTTCTGGCGGGCGAAGAGGGCCCGCCATCTCTCACGGGAGGTCAGCGTGTCTTTTTTCAATTCTTGTGCAAGTCCTTGTGCATGATCTGGCGGATCTCGTGGAGCCGGTCGTGCGCGGGCAGGTCGGTCAGCTTTTTGTTCATGAACTCGTCGTTCTCGGCCTGGAGCGTCGCGGCGATGTAGTCGATGACGCCCGGCGGAAAGACGCCGTCGCGCTCGTAATGGCCCCGCTTCTGGAGCAGGACCCGGCTCGACTCGACGCAGCTCGCCGGCAGGGCCGGCAGGCGCTTGAGGAGCTCCTTGTCGGCGAAGATGTTGCCCTTGACGTAGAGGTTGTCGGCGAGCTCGAGCGGGCCGTAGTCCTTGAACAGGGTCAGGTCGGTGCGGAAGGCCCAGTTGGCGGCCATGGCGATCCCGGCCAGGGTGAGATGGATCATGGCGCTGCCGTCCGGGCTGCGGATCTCGACCGTCTGGCGCCCGCCGCGCTCGTCGGTGAACTCGGCCGTGTCGGCGGGATTGACCTTGCGGGCCAGCCCGGCGACGCCGCTCCAGCCGAGGGGGACGCGGATGAGGGCGCTGCGGTTGAAGTCGCTCCAGCAGATCCGGGTCGGGGCCTCCTGGTTCGGGACCAGGCGCAGATAGGCCGAGGAGACGGTGTTGCCGAAGGCGGTCAGGGAGTCGGCGTATTCGCAGAGGCCGCCGATGAGCTTGCGCGCCTCCGTCGAGAGCTTGCCGTCCTCGCCGCGCATGACGCTGCGGCCGTGCTTGGCCAGCTCGAGATGGAAGTGCAGGCCGTTGCCGGCGACGCCCTCCTCGAGCTTGGGCGTGAAGGTGGCGACGGCGCCGTGGCGGTAGGCGGTGTTGCGGATGATCCAGCGGCCGAGGACGAGGTGGTCGGCCATGTCCTCGATCGGGCGGGGCAGGTACTCGATCTCCAGCTGCTCGGCCAGCCGGCCGGCGATCTCCGGCAGCTCGCTCCGGACCCCGTCGATGAACCCGTTCTCGCTGTGGGCGTACTTGACCGCCCCGGTCACCCGGGCGATGTGGCCGACCATCTCGTGGAGGATCGGGCCGCTCTTGGTGAAAGGCGCGGAGCCGTGGTAACCGCGGTGGGCCTCGACGGGATAGGAGCGGTCGGCGGGCGACGTCAGCAGGAAGAACTCCAGCTCGCCGAGGGCGTTGAGCTCGAGGCCCGACGACTTGCGGAAGAGCGCGGCGGCCCGGGCCAGGATGCCGTCGGGCGTGAAAGCCGCGGGCGCGCCGTCCTTGGTCAGGTAACGGCACATGAAGTCGAGGCTGCCCTCGTCGAACGGGTTGAAGAAGGCCGAGCGGTACTGGGGGATGACGTAGAGGTCCGACAGGGCCATATCGACCAGGCCCTTGAAGAGCGACGACCCGTCGACACGCTCGCCCTCGGCCAGGACCGCTTCGAGGTGATAGCGGTCCGAAGCCGGGACGGTCAGCTCCTTGAGCTTGCCGTCGATCGCCAGGTAGTGGAAGGTGATCCGTTCGACCTGTTTCGTCTCGATGATCTTAAGCAGGTCGGCCCGGGTGAACTCCTCTCGATCCTTGTCGATCATTCGGCTGAGTGGGTTCGCAAGAGCGAGTTTATCGACCACGGCGACCTCCTTACACCCCGCGGCGTTGCGCAGGGCGTCGACCTCC
>JAPKZE010000452.1 GCA_026393955.1 Candidatus Aminicenantota bacterium | reverse complement strand
AAATCCCCGGCCAGAAGCGCGATGTTCACGAGGACGCCGAGAGTCTGGTAATCCGAGGGGGCGGCGGCCAGAACCTTTTCGGCTTCGCCCCGGGCTTCGTCGAACCGGCCCTCATAAAGATACGTGTTGGCGACCTCCCGGCGGAGGCTCAGGGAGTCCGCATGCTCTTTCGCGTAATTCTCGAGCAGTTCCCGGGCCTTCTCGTACTTGCCCTTGGGTTCATAGAGAAGAGCCAGATTCCAAGTCGGAAGAAACCCCGCATCCTTTTGCCCGGCGAACTTTTCATAGAGTGGCTTGGCCTTGTCGCGCTCTCCGATCATGGTGTAGGCCACGCCGAGATTGATGCCGGCGATGGAGTCGTCGGGGTAGAGCTGGAGCAGCTTTTCGTAAGCCTCGATGGCCTTGTCGGCCGTCCTCTCGGAGAGACGGTAGTATTGCGCCTCGATCGTGTACCGTTCACGGTCCGAGACCCGCTCGCTCAGGCCCATAGCCTTCTCGACATAAGTTCGGGATTTGCTCCTAAGGCCGAGGTTCATGGCCGAGGATGCCATGCTCCGGTAGGCCATGGCAAAGCCTGGATCGATCGCCACGGCTTTCTCCATGGCCGCCAGGCTCTGGGGGTAATCGCCCCTCTGGTGAAGCTCCCGCCCCTCCGCGTAATACCTAAGGGCTTCGGGAGACTTGGTCGTGATCTCAGCGACCTTCTTGCCGACGTCCGCTGCGATCTGTCCCGATGTCAGTTTGAGATGGGTTTTGATCTTCTCGGTCAGCGCGTCGACGGCGTCGAAGATCCCTTCGTCGCCCGTAGCGTCAACGGTGTTCGTGCCGAGCATCTTGCCGGTCCCGGGGTTTTCGAGGACGGCCGTTATCCGGTAGGTGTTTCCGGCCTTGGCGTAGCTGCCGCGGAGGATGTTCGCTACGGACCCGGCCTCGGCGACCTTCCTCAGATCTTCGGAGGAATAGCTCTTGGCGTCGAGCAGGTTCTCGCTTCTCAGGATGCTGAAGAGCCGGTCGCCGCCCATGACCTGGAGATATTGGGACTGGCCGATATCGGTCGTGATCAGCTCGGCGAGCGCCTTCCGCCAATGATCGAGGCCGGGATCGCCGGTGTTGTTCTCGAAGTAGACAACGGCCAGAGAGGGTTTGCCCGAGGGGGGCGGGACGACGGAGGACTTCTTCAGCACGACGAGCCAAAGCACCAGCGCCGCGGCGACGACGAGCACGCCCGCCACGGCCGGCACAGCCACCTTCTTGACGTCGAAAGTGACGGTGACCTGCTTGGACGTGTGCGGCCGCTGCCTCGGCGCGACGCGCTCGGTCGTCGGCAGGGACTGTTCGATGCGTCCCAGCTCGGCGGCGAGCTCGCCCGCGCTCCGGAACCGCTTCTCCTTGTCCTTTTCCAGGCAGCGCAGGATGAGCCGCGCCAGGTCCGCGGGGATCTGCGGATTGAGCTCGCCGGGATCGCGCGGTGTTTCGCTCTTGTGCTTGACCCCGATCGTGAACGGCGTGTCGCCCTCGAACGGGACGCGCCCGGTCGTCATCTCGTAGAGCATGATGCCGAGCGAGTAGATGTCGGAGCGGGCGTCGACCAGCTTGCCCTCGACCTGCTCCGGGCTCATGTATTCCGGGGTCCCGATCATGACCCCGGCCCCGGTAATGCTCTTCTTCTCGAGCGAGCGGGCGATGCCGAAATCCATGATGTGCACGCCGCCGCCCTCGTCGACCATGATGTTCTGAGGCTTGAGGTCGCGGTGGACGATGCCGTGCGCGTGGGCTTCGGCCAGGCCTTCGGCGATCTGGCGGGCGATCGAGACGGCCCGTCCGGCGGGCAGCTGGCCGATCTTCCGGATGAGGCGCTTGAGGTCCTCGCCGTGGACGTATTCCATGGTGATGAACGGCGTCCCTTCCGCCCGGCCGATGTCGAACATCCGGCAGACGCTCTTGTGGATGACCGTGCGGGCCGACTTGAGCTCGTTGCGGAAGCGCTCGACCGTCTCGGCGTCGGCGGCCACTTCGGGCCGGAGGAGCTTCAGGGCGACCTTCTCGTTGAGCTCGGTGTCGTGGACCTTGTAGACGCGGCCCATGCCGCCGCGGCCGAGCTCCTCGATGACCTGGTAGCGGCCGGCGAAGATCGATCCGGTCGCAAGCTCCCGGACGGGGGCCTGGATCGTCTCGGTGAGGGCCACGGCGGGGTCGAGCGGGGCGGCGCACTGGCCGCAGAACTTCGTCTCGGCGGGGTTGTCGTGACGGCAACGGAGGCATTTCACGGTCATGGACGGCCCCTCCTTCTTGTTCTTGGCGGGAAGGATATCGCGAGGGGCCGGGGGAAGTCAACGCTGGAGCGACTGTTCTCCAATGGGGTCGGACCACAGCAATACGAATATTATCAATAAATTAAGCCACAAAAAGCCCTGACTTTAGGGCTTATCCAACTGTTTTTAGGCCTGAAAACGTTAATTCTATTGTTTGTTTGCTGATCTAAAACTCTACGTTTTTAGCCTCAAAAAGCTCAATATAAGACGGTTTAGGGGCCGAAAAATTCACCTATATCATTGATATGCAGAGAATTGCTGTGGTCCGACCCCATTGAGTCTTGCGTCGGGATGTCTTTAGGCCCAAAATAGCGACTCGCGATGTTCCCTCCGGAGGGCGAAATGAAACTGAAATCCCGGCCTTGCTTTCAGCCGGACCGGATCTTTCCCTTGTTGCTCAGCCTGGCCCTGGCCCTATCATTCGCCGCTTGCTCGCGGAAATCTTCGGGCGACGCGAACACAAGCGCCGACGCACGGGCGGTCCTCCTCTCCGTGCCAGCCCCGACCGTCAAGATCGCGGCCGACGACGTCTCGCCCGGCCTCTCCTTCCTCAGTTGGGACACCGAGGGAGGGGAGAAGGCGGCGACGAACCTGCTCCGGACGGGGAGCGCAGTTAGAGTTCAGTATCTGGAGGTTGCGTCGGAAGGCCGTTCCGGCGGCGCGTCGCGTGGGACGTGGCAGGACGCCAAGGTCGTCGACCGGCGCCACGGCAGCGACTCGAACATCGTCTTCCGCACGCTCGAAGCCGGGCCGGCCCGCCTCGAGTGGCGCATCGAAACGACGAACGAGCTCGACCGCGTCGTCACCGAGCGCGAGTCGAAGATCCCGCTCGAACGGATCGGGTCGCTCAGCCTCACTCTCTTCGACCTCGCCCCCGCCCCGACCCCCGCCGGCGCGCTCCGACTCGTCTTCCCCTTCGACCCGAAGGTCACCTCGACCACCGTGCTTCCGGCCGAATGGCTCGACGACGGCACCTTCCGTCTCCCCGCGGTCGTCAACGCGCCCGACTGGGGCCCGATGCTCCTCGCGGAGGCGAAAGAGCGTCCGGTCGTCGGCCGCCTCGATGGCTCGCGCACCGGCAAGACCGTCGACCTGACCCTCGAATTCCCGGCCCTCTCGACCGCCGAGCCCGTCGCGCTCACCCTCACGCCGCTCCTCCTGCCGCCGCCCCCCGGCCTGCCCGACGCCGCGCTCCCGTTCTGGCTCTCTGCTCGCCGCGGCTGGCTCAACGCCCTCCAGCCCTGCGCCCGCTGGGGCGAACAGGACAAGCCCTTCAGCGCCCCTCCCGGCATCCTCGGCAACAACGTCATCAGCGACCCGGCCAGCGTCTCGATCTGGTTCTACGCCGACCAGGCCTTCTTCTATCCCGAGATCGCCCCAGGCATCTCGGTCATGCCGCTCGTCCGCCGGACGATCGATTACTGGCTCGACCACCGCATGCGCAGCGACGCCGCGGGCCGCCTGACCGGCGAGATCACCGGCTACTGGGACTACGGCGATTTCCTCGACGCCGAGGCCTCGCCGCTCATCGCCGCCTGGGATTACGTCGAATCGACGGGCGACCTCGACTGGCTCCGGCGCCGCGTCGACCGCCTCGAGCTGGCCGCCGACTTCCTGGCCCGCCGCGACGTCGACGGGGACGGCTTCGTCGAGGCGACCCACAGCGGCGACCCCAACGCCCTCCAGCAGCCCAACCGCTCCGACGCCTGGTGGGACGCGCTCAACTGCGGCCACAAGGACGGCTACACCAACGCCCTGATCTACCGCGCCTGGCGCTCGCTCGCAGACCTCGAGTCGAAGCTCGGCCGCTCCGACAAGGCCGCCGCCTACGCGCGCTTGGCCGACCGGCTCAAGGCCGTCTATGCCAAGGTCCTTTATAATCCCAAGTCCGGGCTCCTGGCCTGGTGGAAGGGCCGCGACGGCGCGCTCCACGATTACGCCTCGCCGACCCTCAACGGCCTGGCCATCGAATACGGCCTCGTGACCCCCGCGCAGGGCCGGGCCATCCTCGACCGGCTGCGCATCAGGTTCGCGGAGGTCGGTTTCACGCGCTTCGACCTGGGCGTCCCGCCCATGCTCGTGCCGGTCCGCCGCTCCGACTACCTCCAGCCCAACTGTCTTGGCCTGCCCGCGCGCGAGGACGGAACGGACACGTTCGGCTATTACATGAACGGCGGCATCACGGCCGGCCAGGTCCTCCACTTCCTGATGGCCCACTATGTCCTCGACGACCCGGAGCTGGCCGGGCGCGCGGACATGATCCTCGGGGCCATGCTCCAGCGCCAGCGCCGCGGCGGGTTCCAGAACGGCGTCCGCGACGCGACCTTCGAGGGCATCGACTGGACGACCTGGGACGGCAAGCCCGCCGGCTACGAGGGCTACCTGGCCGACAGCTTCCGCTTCCTCCAGGCCGTCCTGATGCGCGAGCCCGCGTTCCGGGCCCGGCTCTATCGACCGCTCGCGGGCCCCGCGCCGTCGGCGGTAGCTGCTGGCCCAATGGGGTCGTACTACAACTGGCCCAATGGGGTCGGACCACAGCAAAAATATTGAATTCAATAAGATAGATTGAAAATTAGCCTGGATATGGGCTT
>JAPKZE010000091.1 GCA_026393955.1 Candidatus Aminicenantota bacterium | reverse complement strand
TAGCGGTAAACGCCCACGCCGGCGAGGTCGTCGACGAAGCTGATGCGACGCCGCCCGTTGTTGAAAGGCAGGAGCGACTCGGGCTGCTCCTCCTGGCAGGCGACCTCGCGGCCGTCGGCCCGGAACAGGCGCATGCGCCACTTCCCTTTCCAGAACGGCCGGTGGTCGGCCATGCACTCGAACTCGACCGGGACGCGGCCGAGGGACGGATTGGCGTTGAAGACGGTGACGGGCAGCGACGGGCTGTCATGGCTGCCGCGGTTCAGGGCCACCAGCGCTTCGAGCGAAATCGAACGGCCGATGTCTTCGGCCCGCCCGTATTGGCCCAAGGCGTCGCGCTCGGCAGGCTCGACGCAGGTGCCGGGCAGGATGTCGTGGAAATCGTTGAATAGATGGAGCTTCCAGGCTTCGCGGAGCTCGGGCTCGCGGAAGCGGGCCCCGGCCAGCCAGGAGGCCGCGGCCGACGCGGTCTCGGCCTGGACAAGGCGCCCCAAGCTCGCGACGGCCTGCCGCTTGAGACGCGACAGCGACGTGTAGCACCCGGTGAAACATCGTTGGAGATCGCCGTCGATGATCGGCGCGGCCGCCGCGGCGTCCTTGACCGCGTCGCAGAACCGGTCCGGCGTGCTATGGACGATGCGGACGCGGGTCTCGCGGGCCATGAAGGCATCGATCGCTTCGAGGTCGCGGCGCGTCGCCCCCCCGCCGTGATTCCCAAGGCCCCAGAAAACAGGCACGTCGCGGCCGAGCTTCAGAGCGAGCTCGACGCCGGCCCGCAGCCGGTCCTCGATGTTGTCGTGCTCGGTGTGATAGAGCCCGACGGCGATGCGGTAGGCCGGGATGACCGTGCCGTCGACGCCGCGCCAGCGGTAGAGATCGGCCGGCAGCGCCAGCTCGTCCGCCTGCGGCCGCATGTGGACGTACATCTCGTAGCCGGCCAGGCGCAGGATCTGGGGCAGGCCGCCGCTGTGCCCGAAGGACTCGAAGTTATAGGCGACGCGCGGCGCGGCGTCGAAGCGGTCGCGGAAGTAGCGCCGGCCCTCGGCGATCGTCCGGATGAGCGATTCCGTCCCGGGCAGGTTGACGTCGGGCTGGATGAACCAGCCTCCGGAGATGGACCACCGCCCCGCCTTGACCAGCCTGCGGATGTCGTCGAAGAGGGCGGGATCGAACCGCTCCGCCCACTGATAGAGGACCGCCTCGTTGTGGCAGAAGATGATCCCGGGGTGCCCGTCGAGGATGTCGACGGCGTTCCGGAAGGTGGCCAGGGCCTCGGACGCCCCCTCGTCCCACCGCCACTGCCAGACCGGGTCGAGATGGGCGTTGCAGATCAGATGGACCGTCGGTTTCACTTAGAGTTCGTCCTTGGCGGGCAGGTTCTTGAACCAGGTGAAGTAGAGGACGACGGCGATGGCGGCCGCCGCGCCGGCCCAGAGCCCCAGCTGCCTCCAGTTCCGCATGAACAGGTAGAACGGCAGGATGGCCAGCGAGAACTGGAAGCCGGCCGCGACGAAGCCGTTGAGGACGTCCATCTTC
>JAPKZE010000256.1 GCA_026393955.1 Candidatus Aminicenantota bacterium | reverse complement strand
AGGACCCCGAGGCGCCGATCTTAAAGGTCGCGGACTACGGCATCGTCGGCGACCTCTTCGAAGTGGTGCCGAAGCTCACGGAAGAATTGAAGAAGACCCTCGCCGACTGAATTCGGGGGAGTTCCCTCTCTCCGGCTTTGCTCGGGAATCGCCTCTAGCTCCCCGGCCCCCGGCGGCGGGAAGCGGACTCTTGGGAGCGACCCGGCAGAATCGGCGCTGAGCACTCGAAGCCGCGATTCTGGAGCTCCGCTCCGAAGACTCCGCTGCGCGCCGATCCCTCGCCGCCTCGCGGGAACACCCCGGCATCTAGGTGTTGAGATTATTTATAGGGGTCTTCCGCGGCTCCGGATGAGATATCTAAAAGGAGGCGGTTGGTCTCCGAACGCGTTTCCCCCACGCTCGTGACGAAGATGGCCGGGTCGTCCATGACCGGGCATTTGTTCTCGCAGATGCCGCAGCCGGTGCAGAGCTCGATGTCGATGACCGGGGCCTTCTGGACGGCGACGGTCCCGTCGGGCATCTTCGTCTCGACCTCGACCAGCTTGATGGCCTTGGGCGAGACCGGGCAGTGCTCCTCGCAGACGATGCACGGCTTGCCCAGGACGTAGGGGATGCAGCGGCTCTTGTTGACCCAGGCCGTGCCGATCTTGAGCTTGTTCTTCGCCTCGATGGTCTGCTTCTGGATCGCCCCGGTCGGGCAGACCTGCGTGCAGAGCGAGCAGTAGTACTCGCAGTAGCCGACCTTGGGGACGAGCATGGGCGTGTAGATCCCCTCGGGCCCGGCCTCGGTCAGCGCGGGCTGGAGCCCGCCGGTCGGGCAGGCCCGCATGCACTGGCCGCATTTGACGCACTTGGCCAGGAACTTCGGCTCGGGGAGCGAGCCGGGCGGCCGGATGAGCTTGAGCGAGGCCCGCTTGCGGGACGGGGTCAGGCGGAAGAAGGGCACGGCGACCAGGCTCGTAAGCGTCGTCAGCAGGAGCTTGCGCCGCGTGAGGTCGACGTTGGAGACGTTGGTCAGCTTCTCGGGCCGGGCCGAGAGCTTGAACCCGATGGCGGCGGTCGGGCAGATCGAGGCGCAGTTCTGGCAGTAGACGCACTCGCCGCTCTTCCACTTGTCGTTGGGATACGGATGGGCCTGGGTCTCGCAGTGCTGGGTGCACAGGCCGCACTTGATGCACTTCTCGGCGTCGATGCGGAGCTTGAGCAGGTTCCAGCGGCTGAGCAGGCCGAGGAGCGCGCCGGTCGGGCAGAGATAACGGCACCAGAAGCGCTCCTTGCGGGCGTTCAGGGCGATCGCCCCGAGGAAGAGCAGGCCGACCGAGAAGCCCTGGAGGAAGGTCGTATGGATGGTCCAGTTCTCCAGGGCCTGGGAGATCGTCCGGGCCAGGCCGGTGGCGCCCAGTCCGTAGAGGACGCCGTTCAGGTTGGATAGCGCGAGGGCCAGGGACGGCAGGACGGCCAGGGCGAAGGAGCGGGTCAGGAACGAGAGCGGATCGAGATAACCGGCCAGGTCGAGGCCGAACAGGGCGCCGACGAGGACGGCGACCAGGATGTAGTATTTCGGGGCCAGACTGGCCTTGTCCTCGCGGGGCGGCTTGAGGAACCCGGTCCGCTTGAACAGGAACGACGAGGCCTGGTGGACCGCCCCCAGGGGGCAGACCCAGCCGCAGAAGATGCGGCCGAAGAGGACGGTGGCGACGACCGTGACCAGGGCGAAGGCGAAGTAGGCGTAGACGAGGCGCGCCGCGACGACGGTGACCAGGGCCAGGAGCGGGTCGAAGTGGAAGAAGCGCTGGACGGTCGAGCCGATATAGTCCTGGCCCGTGTAGTGGGCCCCCATGAAGAGATAGAGGAAGAGGCCGAAGAACACGGCCTGGCTGGCCATCCGGGCGATCTCGAGGGCGCGGTACTTCCTAGATCTTTCTTTTTTCAAGACGGACCTTCCCCAGATCGAATTCGCCCAGGCCGCGCTCCCGGGCCAGGGCCAGGTAGGGCAGCTCGCGGGGCTCGACCGGGAAGAGCGAGGCGCCCATGGCGTCCACGGCGACGGGGTCCGTGCCGGCGATGACCGTCCGCTTGAGCTCGGTGTCCGAGATCCGTCCGCCCTGGGGCCCGTTGCGGACGAGGATGCGATAGGCGTCGAGGACCGTCAGCTGCGGCCTGAAGAAGGCGGCCAGGTCGACCATGGTCTTGTCGAGGCTTTGATGGAACTGGTTGCGGGCCCCGCCGGTCGCGCCGAGCCAGTTCTTCATGCCGAGCGTCAGGCGGCAGAGCGAGTGGTGCTTGGCGATGGGCACGTTGATGATCTTGTCCGCCTCGACGACGTCGAGGAGGATCTCCCACTCCTTGAGCCATTCGCCTTTGAGGGCCATCTTCTTAACCCGATAGTCGTCCATGAAGATCATGTCGCCGCCGGCCTGCGTCACGGCCTCCTGGATGCCGGAGCGGACGTAGCAGCGCTTGGCCTGGTTGGTCGTGTTGTCGATGACCACGGCCGTCTTGGCCCCGGCGTCGAGGACGAGCTCGACCAGGGTCCGGACGACCTCGGGATTGGTGCAGGCGGCCATCTCCGGGGTCCGGTCCCAGCCGATGTTCGGCTTGATGACGACCTTGTCGCCCTTGCCGACGAACCGGCCCATGCCGCCGAGGAGGGCGATGGCCTCCCGGGTGATCGCGGCCGGGGATTCCCCTTCGACCGCGGCCAGTACGGGCAGGGGGGCGGGGGAGAGCGACCCGGTTGTCGCGGACGGCGGGATCGCGAAGGCCCGGGGGCCGAAGCGGAGGGCGAGGCCGGCCGCGGCGGCGCCCCTGATGAAATCCCGTCTGTTCATGGCGCTATCCTTTACCGAGAGAGTGGACGTATTCCATGATACCATCATAGATGCCCTGGGCCGCCAGCTGGCGGTATTTCGCCGTCTTGAGCTTGGCCTCTTCCTTGGAGTTGCTGAGATGGGAGATCTCGACCAGGACCGAGGGCATCTCTCCGCCGATGAGGACCCAGAACGGGCCGCCCTTGACGCCCAGGTCCTTGATCCCGGGCAGGTCTTTGGCCAGCGATCGGACCAGGTTCTTCTGGACGGCCTGGGCCAGGTTCATGGACTCCTGGACCTTGCTGTTCTGGACGATCTTGTTGAGGATCGACTTCATCTCGCCGATGTTCTTGGTCGAGGTGGCGTTCTCCTCGGCCGCCAGGGCGACGACCGAAGGGTCGACATTGACGTTGAGGAAGAACGTCTCGACGCCGCCGCGCTTGCG
>JAPKZE010000198.1 GCA_026393955.1 Candidatus Aminicenantota bacterium | reverse complement strand
CGTCTCGACGATCTACGCCGCGGTCGGGCCGAGCGGGCTGTGGAAGACCGAGGATGCCGGGCTGAACTGGGCCCCCTCCTTCCACAAGGAGGCGACGGTCGCGGTCGGCGCGGTGGCCGTTTCTCAGAGCCACCCCGACATCGTCTGGGTCGGCACGGGCGAGGCCACGGCCCGCAATTCCGTGGCGCCCGGCGACGGCGTCTACAAGTCCGAGGACGCCGGCAAGACCTGGAAGGCCATGGGCCTGGCCGAGACCCGCTTCATCAGCCGCATCGTCATCGACCCGGCCGATCCCGATATCGTCCACGTCGCCGCCCAGGGCCACCTCTGGGGACCGAACGAGGAGCGCGGCGTCTACCGGACGACCGACGGCGGCAAGACCTGGACGAAGGTCCTCTACGTCAATCCCGAGACCGGGGCCTGCGACCTGGCCATCGATCCCTCGAACTCGAAGATCCTCTACGCCGGCCTGTGGGAGCACCGCCGCTGGCCGTACTATTTCCGGAGCGGTGGGCCCGGCAGCGGCATCTACCGCACGACCGACGGCGGCGAGACCTGGGCCTTGACCGCGGACGGTCTGCCCTCCGGCCCCTACGGCCGCATCGGGCTCGGCGTCGCCCGCTCCAATCCGAACGTCGTCTACGCCCTGGTCGAGGCGGGGAGCGGCGGGCTCTTCCGCTCCCAGGACAAGGGCCGGACCTGGCGCCGGGCCTGCGACAAGGCGACCTACGACCAGGTCAACTTCCGGCCTTTCTACTACAGCCGCCTGACGGTCGATCCGACCAACGAGCTCGTTGTCTATGTCTACTCGGGCTCGTGCTACGTCAGCCGCGACGCCGGCAAGACCTTCACCCAGGTCTTCACCGGGGCCCACCCCGACCACCACGCCGTCTGGGTCGATCCCCATGACCCCAAGCACATCATCGACGGCAACGACGGCGGCATCGACATCTCCTGGGACGGCGGCAAGAAGGCGCTCGGCGTCGCCGCGGAGCCCTGGGCCGAGGTCTACAACATCGGCCTCGACATGCGCGACCCCTACTGGCTCGACGTCGGTCTCCAGGACAACGGCAACTGGCTCGGCCCCTCCGACACCCGCGAGCGGGCCGGCATCTTCAACTCGCACTGGGTCCCGACCGGCGGCGGCGACGGCTACTATGCCCAGTTCGATCCCGTCGACTGGTGGGTCATGTTCCGCAACCTCCAGATGGGCGGCATCGAGCGCCACAATCTCAAGACCGGGGAATCCGTGCGCGTCCGCCCGGAGGCCCCGCTCGGCGAGCCGCCCTACCGGTTCAACTGGAACTCGCCGATCTACCTGTCCCCCCACGACCGGAGCGTCCTCTACTTCGGCGGCAACTTCCTGTTCAAGTCGACCGACCGGGGCTCGTCGTGGACCAAGGCCAGCCCGGACCTGACGACCAACGACCCGGCCAAGCTCAAGGACTCGGGCGGCCTGACCGTCGACAACACCGGGGCGGAAAACCATTGCACCATCCTGAGCATCGCCGAGTCGCCGCTCAAGGCCGGCGTCATCTGGGTCGGCACGGACGACGGCCAGGTCCAGCTCACCCGCGACGGCGGCCAGACCTGGGAGAACGTGACCGCGGCCATCAAGGGCTTCGCCGCGAGCGACAACTGGGTGACCCGGATCGAGGCCTCCCACTTCGTCGAAGGCGGCGTCTATCTGACCGTGTCGCGCCACCAGGTCGACGACTACAAGCCCTACATCTTCAAGAGCGAGGACTTCGGCAAGACCTGGGTGTCGCTCCGCGGCGACCTGCCCGAATACGGCTACCTCCACACCGTGCGCGAGAGCCCGTCCAATCGGAACCTCCTCTTCGTCGGCAGCGAGTTCGGGCTGTTCGTGAGCGGCGACGGCGGGCGGAAGTGGATCCCGTACAAGGGCGACTTCCCGACCGTGGCCGTCCGCGACATCCAGATCCACCCGCGCGAGCACGATCTCGTCATCGGCACGCACGGCCGGGGCGTCTGGATCATCGACGACATCCGGCCGCTCGAGGGCCTGACGGCCGAGGCCGTCAAGTCCGACGCCATCCTCTTCGCTGTCGGGGACGCCGTGCTCTTCTCGTACAAGACCACCGTCGACAACTATAGCGACACCGGCTTCGCCGGCCCGAACTCGCCGTTCGGCGCGGCCGTGAGCTATTACCTCAACAAGTCGGTCCTCGGCGGGGGGGCGCTGAAGCTCTCCATCCAGGACCAGGCCGGCCGAGAGGTGGCGACGCCGTTCATGACCAAGGAGCCGGGACTCAACCGCGTCTACTGGAACTTGCGCGGTGGCGCGGCCTCGGAATCCCCCGAGCCGGGGGAGGGGCGCGGCGGCGGCCGGCGGGCCATGTCCGGCCTGGCGCCCTTCGCCCTGCCGGGCGAATACAAGGCGGTCCTCGAGGTCGGCGGCCGGAAGATGGAGGCGCCGTTCAAGGTGCTCGAGGACCCGGACCAGGGCTTCACGGCGGAGGAGCGGCTGGCCGGACAGACGTTCGGCCGCGACTCTCAGGACCTGGCCCGCCGCGGGCGTGAGCTCCTCACCCAGCTCGA
>JAPKZE010000444.1 GCA_026393955.1 Candidatus Aminicenantota bacterium | reverse complement strand
GGAAAGCCCTCGAGAATGCGCGAGGCTCCCAAAGGGCCATGATCCTGGGAAGGCTCGTCACCCTCGACCTAGCGGAGGGAAGATTCGGAAAGGCCCTGGAGGAATGCCGGCGCGGGCTCGAGCTGGCCGAACAGGCAGGCGAGTTGCCTGGCCAGTGCACGTTCCTGAGCGCCCAGGCCCGCCTGTTGGAGTTGACCGGATATCCGGGCGAGGCCTTGAAGCGCCTGGCGGAAATGTCAAATAGGGCCGTCAGGGCCGACGACCTGGGCTGGCAGAGAAGGGCCCTTTGGCAGAAAGGACTTGTTCAGGTCAGGATGAATTCCCTCAGCCAAGCGCAGAGGACCGCGGACGAACTGAAGGATTTCATCGGCAAAGGGCTCAATAAGCGGGCCATTCGCTTTTACGACAGCCTCCAGGGCAGGATCGAGCTCGGAAAAAAGAACTACGGACAGGCTATCGAATACTTCCGCAAAGCTCTATCGGAGGCTGACGCCCAGTCGAGCGGCTCGTTCGACGCGATCGATCTCGAGCCCCTGGGCACAGCCTATCTCCTGACGGACGACCTGGACAACGCCAGGAAGGCCTTCGAGGCCATCGGTTCTTTGACCTCGGGGCGATTGTCCGCCGGGGACATCTATGCCCTAAGCTTCTACCGGCTGGGGCTGATCGCGGAGAAGCTGGGCGACAAGGCCGGCGCGCGACGGAACTACGAAAAGTTCCTCGAGCTGTGGAAGGACGCCGACCCCAGCCTGCCCGAGCCGGCTGACGCCCGCAAGCGCCTCGCCGCTCTCTAAAGGGGATCGTCCCGATTCCGATCGCTTCGGACAACCGCTATAATGGGAGCGGATAAAGGAGCCGCCATGAAAAGAGCCTCGGCCGTTTTTACCGCCCTCTTTCTGTTGTCAGCCTCAGCCGCCTTTTCGCAGGGCAACTTCCTGAAGAAGGGCCAGTACGGCCTGGGCCTCAGCGGCGCGTACGCTACGAACAGCTCGGCTTCGGGATTTTCGGGCACGGCCGTCGTGACGTTGGGCGGGATCTTCGACCTCTCGTTCGGCGCCGGGCACGCGGTCTTCGACACCGCCGAATTCGGCGATCTCACATCGAATTTCCTCACCCCCGAGCTCCGGGCCCATGTCATCAAGCAGAATTCGTCCAAGTCGCCCGTCTCCCTGTCGCTCTCGTTCGGATTCGCCAAAGACGATTTTGCCTCGCCGGAACTCGAACCGGCGGGCATTGGCGCTATGTGGGCGAATTCATTCGTCCTGGGGGCAACTGTCTACCGAGACGTGCCGCTGTCTGGGAAGCTCTCCTTGCAGCCCTACGTGGGCGTCAGCCACACGAGCTCGACGTTCAAGTTGACGGTCATATCGACCGGAGTGACCTGGAGCGACAAGGACGGCATGGCCGCTTTCCTGGTCGGGCTCCCGGTCGTCTACAGCTTCTCCGAACGGGCGCTGCTCGTCCTCCAGCCGGGCCTGACTTTTGACAAGGACGCCACGACCTTCGCCGTCTCCCTCGGCCTCGTCTACGCCTTCAATAAAGCCCCGAGCGGCGAATAGACGAAGACTTTTCAGAATCCTACTTACTTATTGATCACCAGGCCGCGGTTCTTCAGCAGCCCGTCGATCTTGGGCTCGGCGCCGCGGAAGCGCACGTACTGGGCCATGATGTCCTCGGTGCCGAACGGCGCGAGGACGTTCTTGCGGAACGACTCGGCCGTGGCCCGGTCGAAGATGCCCTTCTCCTGGAACGCCTCGTAGGCGTCGCAGTCGAGGACCTCGGACCAGATGTACGCGTAATAGCCCGCCGAATACCCGCCGCTGAAGATGTGGCTGACGTAGGTCGAGCGGTAGCGCGGCACGATCGACGGGATGAGGCCGAGCCCGTCCATGACCCCCTTCTCGAACAGGCGCACGTCGGCGGCGCCGGGGTCGGCAGCCGTGTGCCAGGACATGTCGAGGATGCAAGCGGCCAGGTATTCGGCCGTGATGAAGCCCTGGTTGAACAGCTTGCTCTTCTCGAGCTTCTCGACGAGGTCCGCGGGGATGGGCTCGCCCGTCTGGTAGTGCTTGGCGTAGACGGCCAGCAGCTCGGGCTCGAGGACCCAGTGTTCCATGATCTGCGACGGGAGCTCCACGGAATCGCGGGCCACGGTCCGGCCCCGGTACTTGCCCTGCGAGAAGAGCGTGGCCAGGGAGTGGCCGAACTCGTGGAAGAAGGTCTCGACCTCGTCGATCGACAGCAGCGCCGGCGCGTCGGCCGTTGGCGAGGTGAAGTTGCAGGTGAT
>JAPKZE010000351.1 GCA_026393955.1 Candidatus Aminicenantota bacterium | reverse complement strand
TACGCCTCCAGGAGATCATCGAGCAGCACACCGACCCCTGGGGCATCAAGGTCCAGCTCGTCGAGATGAAGCAGGTCGACCTGCCGGAGAACATGATCCGGGCCATCGCCAAGCAGGCCGAAGCCGAGCGCGAGCGGCGGGCCAAGGTCATCCACGCCGACGGCGAATTCCAGGCCGCCGACAAATTGCTCCAGGCCGCCGACATCATCTCGAGGAACCCCCAGACGCTCCAGCTCCGCTTCCTGAGCACGCTGACCGAGATCGCCACCGAAAAGAACTCGACCATCGTCTTCCCCCTGCCTATGGAATTCCTGAAGGCTTTCGGGTACGATAAAAGCCAGGAGAAAAAGCAGAGCTGATGGCCAACAAAGATTTCCGCGAGATCCAGGTCTCGAGCACCCTGCTCGTCGTCATTTTCCTGGGCGTTCTCGCCCTCGGGGTGTTCATTTTCCTGCTGGGCGTCTCGGTCGGCAAGAAGCAGGCCTCCGTCGCGACGCCCACCCAGATCGTCACCCAGCAGATCCCCGAGCCCATCAAGGAGCCCTCGGTCAAGCCGACCGCGTCCGAGACCGCGTCCGGGAACGTGACGTCAGCCCCTCCGGACACCGCCGCGTCCCAGCCGCCTCCGGCCTCATCCCCGGCGCCGGCCAAGCTCCAGCCGAAGGAGACGGCCGTCGACAAGACCCCGGTGACGAAAGCTCCGGCCGGAAGCGGCCTCTATTACGTCCAGCTGGCCGCCTTCACCGACAAGACCCAGGCCCAGGCCTTCGCGGACAAATATAAGAAACAGGGATACACGACCTCTCTCTCGCCCCGGGCGACGAGCACAAAGACTTGGTACCGCGTCCGCCTCGGCGGCTACAAGTCCAGGGACCAGGCCGTCGACCTGCTGGCCAAGCTGAACGCCGCGGCCGGCAAGAAAACCGACTACCAGATCGTCCACGACTGACAAGGAACAACAGACCCATGCCCCCTATCGACCGCACTTCCGAAGACCTCAAGTCCCGCCTGGCCGGCCTCTTCGCGAAAGTCGAAGAGGTCCGAGGTTTTCTTTGACCTCGATCACAAGAAGGCCGAACTCGAGACCCTGAACGTCAAGCTGGCCTCGCCAGAGGTCTGGCAGGACCAGAAGGCGTCACAGGCCCTCCAGCAGAAGAAGAAGCTCCTGGAGAAGGAGCTCCTGTTCTTCAAGCGCATCCTCGGCCACAAGGAAGAGCTCGAGGTTCTGACCGAGCTCGCTGCCGAGGGTGAGAGCGTCCAGGCCGACATCGACACGGCCATCGTCCGGTTCGAGAACGACCTCCAGGAGGCCGAGCTCCGGGCCCTGTTCTATGAAGAGGACGACCCGCGCAATGCCATCCTGACCGTCCATCCGGGCGCCGGCGGCACGGAGTCTCAGGATTGGGCCCAGATGCTCCTCCGGATGTACCTGCGCTATGCCGAGCGCAAGGGCTTCAAAGCCGAGGTCCTCGACCACCAGCCGGGGGAGGAAGCGGGGCTCAAGAGCGCCACCATCCGCTTCGAAGGCGATTACGCCTTCGGCAATCTCAGCCAGGAAACGGGGGTCCACCGGCTCGTCCGGATCTCCCCGTTCGACGCGGCCAAAAGGCGGCACACGTCCTTCGCGGCCGTCTTCGCCTATCCCGAGGTCGACGAGGACATCGAGGTCGGCATCAACCCGGACGATCTCAAGATCGATACCTACCGCTCGGGCGGCAAGGGCGGCCAGCACGTCAACACCACGGACTCGGCCGTCCGCATCACCCACGTCCCGACGGGCATCGTCGTCCAGTGCCAGAGCGAGCGTTCCCAACACAAGAACAAGGCCTCGGCCATGAAGGTCCTCAAGGCCCGCCTCTACGAGCTCGAGAAGCTGAAGAAGAACGCCAAGCTGGAGAAGCTCGAGGACGCCAAGTCCGACATCGCCTGGGGGAACCAGATCCGCTCCTACGTCCTCCATCCTTACCGGATGATCAAGGACCTGCGGACCCGGGCGGAGACGGGCGATACGGACCGCGTCCTCGACGGCGACCTCGACGAATTTATCAAGGCCGCCTTGGTCTTGCGCAAGATATCGGCCCGAACCGCGAGCTAAAGGAGCCCGCCCATGACCCCGAACGACCCCAAGCCCGACGACGGAAGCGCCGCGCCCGGCGGCCCGGAGTTCGTCCCGCCCCTCGAGTTCAGCTCCATCGTCATCCTTCTCTACTTTCCGGGCCTCGTCCAGCTCGGCCTGTTCGAGGACCCGGCGACCGGCGAGCGCGGCGAGAACCTCGTCCTGGCCAAGAGGAATATCGACCTCCTCGACCTGCTCAAGGACCGGACTAAAGGGAACCTCGAGCAGGAAGAGCAGAAGTTCCTCGACGGCGTCCTCGATCAGCTCAAGCTGGCCTATCTCAAGAAGGCCGACCTCGTAAAGATGTAGGGCATGGTCGTCTTCCGCGGCCTCGACGATCGCCGCCTCGTCCCCCTCCCTGCCGCTGTGGCCATAGGGAACTTCGACGGCCTCCATCTCGGCCACCGGAGGATCCTGGCCCGCCTCTGCCGCCTGGCCGGCCGGCGGGGCCTGCGCTCCCTCGTCCTGACCTTCGAGCCCCACCCCGAACGGGCCCTCGGCAAGCGCTCGGTCCGGATGATCGACACCCCCGACCAGCGGCTGGCCCGCCTGAGCGGCACCTGTGTCGATGCCGTGGCCGTCATCCCGTTCGACCGGGCCTTCGCCGGTCTCGGCTCCCCGGCCTTCGTCCAGAGCGTCCTGCGGGACACGCTCGGGGCCCGGGAGGTGGTCGTCGGCCGGGGCTTCCGCTTCGGTCACGATCGACGCGGCGACATCCCCCTCCTGCGGCGGCTCGGGCGCCAGGCCGGTTTCGGCGTCCACGCGGTGGCTCCCGCCGTCGCCGGCGGCCGGACCGTCAGCTCGACGGCGGTGCGCCGGCTTCTCGCCCACGGCCGGATCGAGGAGGCCGCCCGCCTGCTCGGCCGGCCCTACGAGATCGCCGGCCGGGTGGTCCCGGGCAAAAAGCGAGGCCGCCTCCTCGGCTACCCGACGGCCAACCTGGACACCGCGAATGAGATCCTGCCCGAAGGCATCTTCATCAGCGAGACCGTCCGCAACGGGCGGACCTACCCCTCCGTGACCAGCATCGGCACGAATCCGACCTTCGGGCCCAATCCCCTGACGGTCGAGACCCTCCTCTTCGACCACCGTGGATCGCTCTACGGCGCCACGCTCACGGTCCGTCTGCTCCGCAGGCTCCGGCCGCTGCGGGCCTTCCCCGACGCCGAGTCCCTGGCCGCCGGCATCCGCCGGGACATCGAGACGGCCCAGGCCTGGTTCGCCCGCCGGGGTTGACATTTCGCCGGGGTTCGGGCATTTTCAAGGGGCGGAAATTTCCCTACAGGAGCCCTCACATGGTTGAGAAGACCAAAGCCCGCATCATGGACGCCACCAAGATCCGCCGGGTCCTGGCCCGCGTCGCTACTGAGATCATCGAGAGGAACAGGAACCTCAAGAACCTGGTCATCGTGGCCGTCAAGCCGCGGGGCCTGGCCATCGGCAAGCGCCTCGCCCGCCTGATCAAGGACCTCGAAAGCGTCGACATCCCCGTCGGCCTTCTCGATTACACACCCCACAGGGACGATGCCCCCGTCCGGCCGAAAAAGGACATGCTCTATGCCGCCGGGCTGGGCTTCCCGATCGTCAAGCGGAACGTCCTTCTCGTCGACGACGTCCTGATGACCGGCCGGACCATGAGGGCCGCCATGGACGCCCTCGTCGAGCGGGGCCGGCCCCAGTCGGTCCAGCTCGTCGTTCTCGTCGACCGGGGCCACCGCGAGCTGCCCAT
>JAPKZE010000104.1 GCA_026393955.1 Candidatus Aminicenantota bacterium | reverse complement strand
TTCCTCGGACGCCCTCGGTTTCGTCATCTCGCCGCGGATCTTCGGCCTGCCGTTCGAGCACCTCCGGTTCATCAAGATCTCCGACCGCCGGGTCCTGGTCATCCTGGTCACGCCGTTCCACATGGTCCTGACGGAGACGCTCGAGTGCGTCCTGCCCCTGACCCAAGCCGAGCTCGACCGGGGCTCCCAGTACATCAACCAGAATTACCGGGGTAAGACGATCCAGGCCGTCTCCGAGGCCCTGGCCCGCGAGCTGCCTCGGTACCGGATGAAGTCCGAGGACGCGCTGAACAAGCTCCTCGACCTCCTGAAGGCCTTCATCGACGGGGAAGGACAGGACCGCATCTTCCTCCAGGGCACCTCGCGGCTGCTCGGCAAGGGCGGGCTCTCCGACATCGACAAGCTCCGGGCTCTCTTCCGGAGCTTCGAGGAGAAGTCCTCGCTGGCCCGGCTGCTCTCGGATTTCATCAGTCTGGACCGGGTCAAGGTCCTGATCGGCGCGGAGGCCAATTTCCCGAATGTCGAGGATTGCTCCCTCGTCCTTTCCCATTACGGCTACAGCAATCAGGTCCTCGGGACCCTGGGCGTCATCGGCCCGAAGCGCATCCCCTACGAAAGGATCATCCCGCTCGTCGACCGCATGGCCAAGCGCGTCAGCCTGGCCATCACGGTCTTCGGCAAAGAGGTCAGCCTATGACGGACGAAAAAAACAAGAGCGGCGACGAGATCGAGTTCATTCCCCAGGAGCCGGTCTCCGGCGAGGGCGGGGCCGAGACGCCCCTGGCCGTCGAGAAGAAGGAGCCGGAGGACAAGGCGGCCGCCGAGGGCTCCCGTCATCTCAAGGAGAAGCTCAAGAAGAGGGAGGCCGAGATCAAGCACCTCAAAAAGGAGCTCGACGACCTCAAGGAGAGCCATCTGCGCCGGCTCGCCGACATGGAGAACCTGCGCAAGCGCTTCGAGCGCGAGAAGACCGAGTTCCAGCAGTTCGCTCTGAACGGCCTGATGCTGGAGCTCCTGGCGATCGGGGACAACTTCGAACGCGCCCTCCAGATCGCCCCGCCGGACGCGGAAGGGAAGACCTTCCGCGAAGGCATCGATCTCATCTTCCGCATGTTCCAGAACCTGCTCGCCAAGCACGGGGTCCGGCCGATCGCGCTGGAGAACCGGGCCTTCGACCCGAACTTCCACCACGCCATGACGGTCGAGGAGTCCGAGGCGGTCGCGGAGCCCACCGTCGAGGAGGAGCTCCAAAAGGGCTACATGCTCCACGATCGCCTGCTGCGCCCGACCCTGGTCAAGGTCCTCGTTCCGAAGAAAGGACAATAGCCCCATGGGACGCGTCATCGGCATCGATCTCGGCACGACCTACTCCTGCGTCGCCACCCTCGAGGGCGGAAAGCCCGTCGTCATCCCCAACCTGGAAGGCCTGCCGACGACGCCTTCGGTCATATCGTTCACGGCGGCCGGGGAGCGGCTGGTCGGGACGCTGGCCATGCGCCAGGCCGTGACCAACCCGGCCAACACCTTCTACGCCGTCAAGCGTCTGATCGGGCAGAAGTTCCAGTCGGCCCAGATCCAGGAGGCGATGACCCGCCTGCCGTACGGGCTGACGGAGGCGGCCAACGGAGACGTCGCGGTCGTCCAGGGCGACAGAACCCTGAGCCCGCCCGAGATCTCGGCCATGGTCCTGGGCTACCTCAAGGAATGCGCCGAGTCCTTCTTCGGCGAGACCGTGTCGCAGGCGGTCATCACGGTGCCGGCCCATTTCGACGACGCCCAGCGGCAGGCCACCAAGGACGCGGCCACGATCTGCGGCCTCGACGTGCAGCGCGTCATCAACGAGCCGACCGCCGCCGGCCTCGCCTTCGGGCTCGACGCCCGGAAGAACGGCCTGGCCGCCATCTACGACCTCGGCGGCGGGACGTTCGATATCACCATCCTCGAGGCGAGCGACGGCGTCTTCAACGTCCTGGCCACCAACGGCGACTCCTATCTCGGCGGCGAGGACTTCGACAACCGCATCCTCGAGTGGCTGGTGGCGAGCTTCCGGGCCGAGACAGGCATCGACCTCGGCGCCGACAAGCTGGCCCTCCAGCGGCTGAAAGAGGCGGCGGAAAAGGCCAAGCGGGAGCTGTCGTTCACGACCGAGACCGAGATCAACCTGCCCTTCATCATCTCCGAGAAGGCGAAGACCAATCACATCCGCAAGTCCCTGAGCCGGAAGACGTTCGAGGCCATGACCTCCGACCTCGTCGAGCGAACCCTGCCGCGCATCGAGCAGGCCCTGGCCGACGCGAAAGTCGGCGCCGAGCGGATCGATCAGGTCATCCTCGTCGGCGGCCAGACCCGCATGCCCCTGGTCAAGGAGCGGGTGACCAAGTTCTTCGGCCGGGCCCCGGAGGAGAAGGTCGATCCCGACCAGATCGTGGCCATGGGCGCCGCCATCCAGTCGGGCATCCTCGACGGCCAGGTCCGCGACCTGGTCCTGCTGCTCGATGTGACCCCGTTCGCCCTGGGCATCGAGACCGAGGGCGACGGCTACGAGAGGATCATCGAGCGGAACACGACCGTCCCGACCCGCAAGGTCAAGGCCTTCACGACCGTCGAGCACAACCAGCGGCGGGTGCGCATCCATGTCCTCCAGGGCGAGGGTTTCCTGGCCTCGATGAACAAGTCCCTGGCCGTCTTCGAGCTCGTCGGCATCGAGCCCGCCCCGGCCGGGGTTCCGCAGATCGACGTTACCTTCGAGATCAACGCCGACGGGCTGGTCCGCGTCTCGGCCAAGGACAAGGAGACCGGGCTGAGCCAGAAGGTCGAGGTCCGGCCGTCCTCGGGGCTGTCGCCGGCGGAGGTGGAGGAGATGCGGCAGCGTCAGACAGGGCGAGAGCTGGCCAAGACAGGCGTCGATGGCTGAGAAGGACTATTACCGGGTCCTCGGGATGCCGAGGGACGCCCCGGCCGAGGACATCAAGAAGGCCTATCGCCAGATGGCCTTGAAGCACCATCCCGATCGCAATCCAGGCAGCAAGGAGGCCGAGGAGAGGTTCAAGGAGGCGGCCGAGGCCTACAGCGTCCTGGGCGACCCCGAAAAGCGGTCCGTCTACGACCGCTTCGGCGCCGAGGGCCTGCGCGGGCAGGGCTTCTCCGGCTTCGATGCGTCCGTCTTCGGGGACTTCGAGGACATCCTCGGGAATTTCTTCGGGTTCAACCTCGGCGACATCTTCGGCGGGCGGGCCCGGGGCCGGGGCGGCGCCCGGCGCAGCCGGGGGCACGACCTGGCCGTGGAACTCGAGATCGGTCTCGAGGAGGCCGCCGCGGGTCTCGAAAGAGAGATCAAACTCACCCGGGCCGAGACCTGTCAGGCCTGCCACGGCTCCAAGCGCAAGGCCGGGACGCGGCCGTCGGCCTGCCCGGCGTGCGGCGGGCGGGGCCAGGTCCGCTACCAGCAGGGCTTCTTCACCATGGCCCGGACCTGTCCGCGCTGCCAGGGCGGCGGCGAGATCAACCCCTCGCCGTGCGAAGCGTGCCAGGGCCGGGGACACACCCGGGAGAAGAGGACCCTCAAGGTCCGCATCCCGGCCGGCGTCGACGAAGGATCACGGCTAAGGCTCGTCGGCGAAGGCGAGGCCGGCGACGAGGACATGCCGGCCGGCGACCTGTACGTCGTGACCCGCGTCCGCAAGCATGCCTTCTTCGAGCGCGACGGCAACGATCTCGTCTGCGAAGTCCCCGTCTCCTTCACCCAGGCCGCGCTCGGGGCCCGGGTCGAGATCCCGACGCTCGAGGGCCCCGAGATCCTCAAGCTCCCGGCCGGCACGCAGCCGGGCGAGATCGTCCGTCTCAAAGGGAAGGGCATCCAGGACGTCTCCGGACGGCGCCGGGGCGACCTTTTTGTCAAGGTCCTCGTCCGGACCCCGGAGAACCTGTCCAAGGACCAGAAGGCGCTCCTGGCCAAGCTCGCCGAGATCCGGGGCGAGGACATCGAATCGGTCGACAAGAGCGTCATGCACAGGCTGAAGAACATCCTGCAGTGAGCCGACGAGAAGCGTGACCGCCAACCAATTCTTCGTCCCCGCCATCGCCGATGGCGCGACGGGGATCGTCCTCGAAGGCGTCGAGCATCGCCATCTGGCCCGGTCGGCCCGGGTCCGGGCCGGCGACGAGATCTGGCTCTTCGACGGCAGCGGCCGAAGGGTCCTGGCCCGGGTCGAGAAAGTCTTGAAGGACCGGACCGAGGTCGCCGTCCTGAAGATGGAGGAGGAGGGGGGAACGCCGCGGACGCGGATCGTCCTGGCCCAGGGCCTGATGGAGGCGAAGAAGCTCGAGACCGTCCTCGAAAAGGCCGTTGAGCTCGGCTGTTCGGATTTCATCCCCATCGCCAGCGCGCGCTCTCTCAAGGCTACGGAGGAGAGGACCGACCGGAAGCTCGAGCGCTGGCGGCGGATCGCCCGCGAGGCGGCCAAGCAGTGCAAGTCGAGCCTTCTGACCGAAGTCCATCCTCCCCGCCCGCTGGCCGGGCTTCTCCGCGCCCCGGGGGCGGAACGGCGCCTCTTCCTGAGCGAGCACGGCGGCCGGCCGCTCAAGGACATCGTGACGTCCGCGGCCGCGCCCGCTTCGGTCCTCCTGCTCGTCGGGCCGAAGGGCGGCTGGACGGAAGGGGAGGAGGCGGCGGCCCGGGAGGCCGGCTTCGAGGCCGTGTCCCTCGGCCGGCGCATCCTCAGGGCCGAGACCGCGGCGGTGGCCGGTGCAGCCATGATCTCGCATTTCTGGAACGAGTGACATGTTCCTCCAAGGACAGAAGGTCGGAAAGTACGAGATCATCCGGTCCCTCGGGAGCGGCGGCTTCGGCTCTGTCTACTTGGCCAAGGACACCTGGCTCGACATCAAGGTGGCCATCAAGGTGCCGCACAAGCAGTCGGCCGAGCTCTACAAGCTCCTCAAGGAACCCCGCCTCCAGGCGGCCCTGAACCACCCGAACATCGTCCGCATGCTGGCCGCCGAGAAGGAGAAGAACGTCTTCTTCATGGTCATGGAGTACATCAAGGGCCCGACCCTGGAGAAGATCCTGGAGAAGGAGCGCATCCTCGGTTCGGAACAGGCCATCGATTTCATCAAGCAGATCTCCTACGGGGTCGACCACGCCCACAAGGCCAAGATCATCCACCGCGACCTGCGGCCGTCGAACATCATCGTCTCCGAGGACGGCACGGCCAAGATCACCGATTTCGGGACCTCGGCCTGGCTCAACGCCGTGCCGTACGCGTCGACGCGGATCGGTTCGCCGCCTTACATGGCCCCCGAGCAGTTCATGGGCAAGGCCTCCTACGCCTCGGACCTCTATTCGCTGGGCTGCATCTTCTACGAGATGATCATCGGCCGTCCGCCCATCTTCGACCCCGATCCGTTCAAGATCCTGGAGAAGGCCCAGCAGGGGAAGATCACGCCGCCGCGGATCAAGAACGCCCGCATCCCCAGAGAGGTGGATGCGATCATCATGCGGGCCCTGGCCCCCAAGGTCGAGGACCGCTACCAGAGCGCCACCGAGATCATTCGCGACCTGTCCCTCTACAAGGGCAAGACGCCCAAGACCTCCGAGATCGACGACATCATGCTGCGGATCAAGGCCCGGGAACAGAAGACGGCGGCCCTGTGCCGGAA
>JAPKZE010000301.1 GCA_026393955.1 Candidatus Aminicenantota bacterium | reverse complement strand
CGAGCCGAACTTCGTCCGGATGGCGATCCCCCAGCCCACGGCGTTCATCACCAGGGTGAAGAGGAAGCCGAGGACCGGTACGAATCCGGCCAGGCTGAAGAGGAGCAGACCCATCAGGACGGCGCCCATCGCGGAGACGGTCCGCGAACGGTAGCCGCCCAGGACGCTCGCACCGAGGAGGTAGAAAACGGCCAGCCGGCCGAACACCTTGATGATGAAGCCGGCCACGCCGAGAGCGAGCGCGATGGGGATGCCGATGAGGATGAAGCTCAGCAGGGCGGCGAAGAGCACGAGCATCGTGAAGACGAGGATGGCCACGAAGCCGATCCCGAAGGCCGGCCAGAAGTGCTTCCGGATCTCATCGGCGGCGAAGGCGAGGGGCTTGGGAAAGAGGGCGGCGCCCAGCACGGCGACGATGAGCCACAGGAAGATGACGACCAGCTTGACGACGATGATGATGGGGATGAGCGACAGCGACAGCGCCCCCTCCAGCAGGCCGTCCTTGAACAGGCGGTCGCCGAGCTCGCGGGTCTGGAAGTAGATCGTGTCACCGGCCACCGAGCAGCCGGGCTCCTTCTCCAGGGTCCCGCCCAGAGCGGCCAGGTCCTCGCCGATCTTGGCCGTGGACATGATGACGATGTGCGAGCCGATGCCGACGACGGACTGCCCGACCTCGCCGCTGACGGTGATCGAGCCGCCGATGACCATGACGTCCTCGCGGACATTGCCCTCGATAACGACGTGGCCGCCGAGGCTGAAGACCTTGTCCTGGGTCTCGCCGGCGGAGACCGTGATGTCCTTCGCGGCGCCGACCCGGGCTTGTGCCGCGGCCGGGCCGGCCAGAACGAACAGGCCGAGAATGGCCAGAGTCAGGATCTTCTTGGTCATGAATGCTCTCCCTCGTGGAGGAATCGCCTCGCTCCGAAGACGGCGAGGATCGTCAGGAGGGCCCCCAGGCCGAAGACGAGGGCGATGCCCTGCGGCCCCAGCACCCGCGAGAACGTCACGAGGCCGGTGAAGCCCAGCCGCACCAGGTCGACGGCGACGTCGAGCAGGACGTTCAGGAGCTTGAGGGTCTTGGCCAGCAGGGGGGCGACCCGGGCCAGGGCCGAGCCGAAGAAGCCGTTGACGGCAACCAGGACCTCGAGGACGCTGGTGCCGGTGAAGAGATTGAACCCGAGGAGGCCGACCGATAGGGCCGATACGGCCGCGATGAGGGGCGCGAGCCAGCCCGCCTTCCGGACCGCGGGCTCGGGCAGATTATCCATGACCGACCGCGCGAAATCATCCGGCACCTCGAACGGCGACAGACTGGTAAAGGCTTCGTGGAGGACGCGCCGCTCGGCCAGGGCGTCGCGGCAGGCGGCACAGCCTTCGATGTGTTCCTCGAGCTTGGCCGCGTCGTAGGGACCGAGCTCGCCCTCGAGATAGAGGTAGAGGTTCTCGGGGCGCGGGCAAGTCGTCAAGATCCCTCCATTCGCCTTCTCAGGAGTTCCTTGGCCTGGAAGACGCGGTTCTTGACCGTGCCGACGGGCAGGCCCTTGATATCGGCGATCTCCTCGTAGGAGAACTCGTTGACGTGCCGGAGGACGAAGAGCTCGCGCAGGGCCGCCGGGATGGTCGCCAGGGCCTGCTCGATCTTCTTCCGGATCTCGGCCAGCTCGAACTTCCGGGCGACCGAGGGCCCGGGATCGGCGATCTGGGGCATGACGGCGTCCTCGCCGTCGTCGATGGGCTGGTCGATGGAGACGGTCGGCAGCTTCTTCTTCCGCCAGTGGTCGATCATGTGGTTCGAGGCGATCTTGAACAGCCAGGTGCTGAACTTGAAGGCCGGCCGGTAGGAGGCCAGCGAGCAGTACGCCGTGAGGAAGACCTCTTGGGCGAAATCGAGGGCCGCCTCGCGCTCCCCGGTCATGCGGCCGAGGTAGCTGGTGAGGGGCTGCTCGTATTTGCGGACGATCATTTCAAATGCCTTGCGGTCTCCTTTGAGGGCCTTGGACACAAGCTGACGGTCTTCAGTCATCGAGAGAGCATCCTGCCCTCGGGTATTCATACGCATCTCGGGCCCGAAGGTTCAGCGCCCCTGGCGCCGGACGCTCTCCGTGTCGTCGATGATCTCGGTCCCCGGGGGGACCTTCAGGGTGAAGGTCCGGGCCGGGATGGGGATCCCTGTCCGGACCTGGCTGAAGATGAACTCGCGCTTGTTCCCGGCCCACTCGATGAAAATGACCCTCCGGAGGAGCCAGGTGGTCTCGTCGATCTCCAGGAGGAGATGGGAGAATTCGCCCTCCGTCCGGGGGGTCAACTTGACCTGACGGACCCGCGTCGCCGTCGTGGGGAAGGGGTTGTCCTCGACGGTATAGGCCTCCCTGAAGGAGACCGTCCCGAGGAAGATGCCGAAGATGTCGGACCGGAGAGTTTCCTCGGCCACCGGGCTCCGGGTCAGCTGCTTGTCTTCGGCCAGGTACATCTCCAGGATGCCGTCCTTGTAGAGAAAGACCTTGTCCTGGGGGTCCTTGTAGACCCAGCGCATGCGGTTGGGCTTTTGGAGGAAGACCTCGCCCTTCTCCCGCAGGGGCTCCGAGACGGTCATGGAATAGTGGAGCTGTTCGAACCGGGCCATAAGGGTGGTGAGGGACTTCAGGGCCTTTTCCAGGTTGGCCACGGCTTGGTCGGCGGTCGTCCGGGGGGCCGCCGGCCGGGACAGAGGCGGAAAGGCGACGGCCAGGGCGAGCAGGCCCGCGATGGCGACAGCCGAGCGGCTCATGCAGAATATTATAACATAGGAAAGGGCCTGCCCCGCAGGGGACAGGATTGCTTGCCGGCCCTGTCCCGGGAGGTACATGTCCCCGGATTTATTGTATACTCCCCCCGCATGAGATCAGGCTTTCTTTTGGCCATCGCCGCTTATGCGGCCGTGCTCCTGGCGGCCGGGCTCGGCTTCCGGCGCCGGCCCGCCGGTCTGGATTCCTTTTTTCTCGCTTCCCGGCGCCTCGGCGCCGGCCGGGTCGCCTTCTCGCTTTGCGCCGCCTGGATCGGCGCCGCGTCGCTCCTCGTGTCCACCGACGAAGCCTGTCGCGACGGCGTGAGCGCGATCTGGATCGTCGGCGTGCCCGCGGTGGCGACCCTGCTCATCCTGACCGCCCTGGCCCGGCCCATCCGGGCGGTCTCGGGCCTGACGCCCTCCGAGCTCATGCGCGACCGCTACGGAAGGACCGCCGGGGCCCTGACGACGGTCCTCGTCGTCTGGTACATGACCGTCCTGGCCGCGTCCCAGATGGTCGCCGCCGGGCCTTTCCTGGGCGCGTTCCTGGGCACCGGTCCGGTCTCGAGCCTGGCCCTCGTGGCCGGCCTGGTCACGGTCTACTCCGCCGCGGGCGGCCTTCAGGCCCTGGCCCGGACACACGTCCTTCAATTCACCCTCCTCGTCGCCGGCATATCCGGCCTGATCCTGACGCTGGCTTCGCGGACATCGTGGAGCGCCGTCCGCTCTGCCGCGGCCGCGTCCGGCAAGGGTTCCTACTTCGACCTTCTCTCCGGAGCGGACCGCAACGTCCTCATCGCCCTCTCGTTCGTCCTGGCCTGGACGGTCTCGCCCATCGCCTGGCAGCGGATGCAGGCGGCCCGTGGCGACAGGGCCGCCCGGGTCGGAACGGCCGGGGCAGCCGTCCTGCTGGGCGCCTTCTATGCCGCCGTCGTCGCGGCCGGGATGCTTTTCCTGCCGCTCTTTCCCGACGGCGGCGCCGGGATACCCCTCGTTACCCGCTTCGTTTCCGGCGAAGGCGGGTCCTTCCTGGGCGGGCTCGTCTTCATCACGGTGCTGGCCGCCATCTTCTCCACGATGGACGCCGCCCTCAACGCCGGGGCCTTCACCCTGACCAAGGACTTCCTCGGCCATCCCGCGGGGCCGGCCCCC
>JAPKZE010000142.1 GCA_026393955.1 Candidatus Aminicenantota bacterium | reverse complement strand
CGGGATCATCGGCTTCGTCGGCCTGGTCGTCCCCCACTGGGTCCGCATCCTCATCGGTCCGAGCCACCGCCGGCTCTTCATCGCCTCGGCCCTGGCCGGAGGGACATTCCTTCTTTATTGCGACCTCCTCGCCCGCAATCTTCTCCCCGCCGAGCTGCCCATCGGAGTCATCACCGCCGCCGTCGGCGCCCCCTTCTTCCTTTATCTTCTCCACAAGAAGCGCTGAACTCCGCATCACAAAGTCATCGACCGGCTTGGCAAACCGACTCCCGCATCCGTTGGCCGTTAGCGATCTAAGGCGATTGGCGGAGTGAGCGGATAAGGACCTTGCGCAGGGGCGATGCCCGGAGGAAGACGCGAAATGGCCCCGAGGGGGGTCATCGGCGTGAGCATCAGCGGTGATTTAGCCGGTCAGGAGACGGACGAGGGCAGTTTCCCTGGAAACCGCCAAGAACGTGTTTGAGCGAGGCTTAGCGCAAGCCGAGCGAGTTGTTCTGGCGCCGAGGCCGGCGAACTGAACGGCGTGAAAAATCACCGCAGCGAACGGAGATGATCCCCGAGAGGCCTCCGCGACCCGACGGAGCGACGCCCCGGCCGGGAAGTCCATGAAGCGAACGGAGCCGATCTTCGGAGAACCGCGGCGGCGGCCGGGCCGTATGGTAGAATGAGGCTCCATGGATTTCTTTTTCGTCCGCGACTGGCGTCACCGCCCCCGCTTCTATTCGGCCGGGCCTCTCGGCCCCCTGCCCGCGAACTTCTCGAGGTCGCGAGCCATCTGGGAAAAGGCCAAAGAGAAGGTCACGAGCCTCAATCCCCGCATCCTCGTGCAGGAACAGGCCTTCGAGCACGGTGCCCGGCCCGGCGACGGGCCGCTCCGGATCCTGTACTCAGGGTCCCCCGACGGCCGGTCCGCCCGGACCCGGTTGTTCCTCTTCCTGCAGCGGCAGCGGACCCGCCACATCCTCATCCTCGCCGGCGAGGCCCTCCTTCTGCCCTTCTCGGGCCTGGCCATGTTCCTGCCGGGCCCGAACATCGCCTTCTACGTCCTGGCCGTCCTGATGATCATCCAGTGGCAGGCCCTGCGCGGCATCAACCGCATTCTCCACCGCGACCACGATCTGGTCGCCGATCCGCTCCTCGGCGAATGGGAAGCGGCGGTCGAATCCCGCGACGAAGCCCGCTTCCCTGAGCTTCTGGACCGGCTCGAACAGGTCCACCACTTGCCCTCCCCCCGTAAGCTTCTTTGGAAGTAGGGGAAATTGACATTCTTTGGCGATTGGCTTAGGGTAGAGATACTATGATGTTGACCCTGAACCAGGTCCTGTGGATCATTCTGACCGTGGCGGCCGTGGTCGTCTGCGCCTTCCTGGCCATGTTCCTGAACCAGGTCCGCAAGACGGCCCGGGAAGCCGAAACGACTCTCGTCAAAGCCCGGGGGGCGATCGACGAGCTGCAGGTGATCGAATCGAAGATCAACGCCAGCCTGGACAACGTCGGGCAGGTCCTGGCCGTGTCGAAGAAGGCGGTCTCCGGTCTCTCGGAAGCCACATCCTTCCTCTCGGCCAAGGTCATCCGGCCGTCGGCGAAGTACTGGCCGCTCCTGGCCCTCCCGCTGCTCCGCGTCGGCCTGACCATGATGAAAAAAAGAAAGGAGAAGAAGGATGGGTGACACGAAAGACAGCCATTTCTGGGATTCCCTGCTGACGTTCGCGGTCGGGGCCGCGGCGGGCTTCATCGTCGGCATCCTGGTCGCGCCCGCGAGCGGCCAGGAGACGCGCAAGAAGATCAAGGACCAGGCCGCCAAGACCGGTGAGGCGGCCAAGGAAAGCTACGAGAAGCTCACCAAGGAAGCCGAGAAGGGCATCCGGGTGGTCAAGGAGAAGACCGGCGAAGGCGTCGACGCCATCCGCGATTTCATCGAGAAGAAGAGAGAAGAGCTCCTGCAGAAGGCCGAGGAAAAGAAATAGTCCCCCGTTCGATCCGCGCGACGGGGGCCTGTTCTTTCCGGCGCGGCCGCGTTCGACTATGCAGGAGCCGTAAAGCCATGATCCCCAAGTCCCGCCTCATCGCCGCCGTCTTGATCCTCGCCGCCCTGGCCGGCGCCCCGCCCGGGGCCCGGGCCGTCGATCCGAAAACGAGCAAGAAGATCGACGCCGAGATCGAGAAGGTCAGGGCCGAAGTGGTCAAGATCCGGCGCTTCATCCACATGAACCCCGAGCTCGGCAACCGCGAGGTCGAGACGGCGCGCCTCATCGCCTCGAAGCTCCAGCCCCTCGGCTTCGAGGTCCGCACCGGCGTCGCCAAGACCGGCGTCGTCGCCGTCCTCAGGGGCGGCCAGCCCGGTCCGGCCATCGCGGTCCGGGCCGACATGGACGCCCTGCCCGTCCAGGAAGCGACCGGGCTTCCTTATAAGTCCCTGAATCCCGGGGTCATGCACGCCTGCGGCCACGACGTCCACAGCTCCGTCGTCCTGGGCACGGCCCTGGTCCTCAGCGCGCTCAAGACCGGCCTCAAGGGAAGCGTGACCTTCCTGTTCCAGCCGGCCGAGGAAGGCGCTCCGGAGGGCGAGGAGGGCGGGGCGGAGCTCATGGTCCGCGAAGGCGCCCTCGACAGCCCGCCCGTCTCGGCCGTTTTCGGTTTCCATGTCTGGCCGGAGCCCGTCGGCCAGGTCCTCTTCGCCGCCGGCAACGTGACCGCGGCCGCCGACAGCTTCAACATCACGGTCAAGGGCCGCAGCGCCCACGGCGCCCGGCCCCAAGAGGGCGTGGACGCCGTGGTCATCGCCGCGGAGATCGTCACCGCCCTCCAGACGGTCGTCAGCCGGGCCACCGACCCGACCGATCCCGCCGTCCTGACCGTCGGCACCATCGCCGGCGGCTCCCGCCGCAACATCATCGCCGACCGGGTCGTCCTCGAGGGGACGGTCCGGACACTCAGCGAAACGAACCAGAAGAAGATCCGCGGGCTCATGGAGAGCGTGGTCAGGAACATCACCGGGATCTACGGCGCGGGCTACGAATTTGAGTATAAACCGGGCAATCCGTCCGTCTTTAATAATCCGGAGCTGGCCGCGGCCATGACCCCCACGCTCGTCCGGCTCCTGGGAAAGGACAAGGTCGTCGAGTGGAAGCCGCAGATGATCGCGGAGGACTTCGCCTTCCTGGCCCGGAAGGCGCCCGGCTTCTACTTCTTCCTGGGGGTCCGGGGACCGGGACAGCCGGCGACGCCGCTCCACAGCCCGGGCTTCAATCCCGACGAGAAGGCCATCCCTCTGGGGATGCGGATCCTCAGCCACCTCCTGATCGACGCCCTCGAAGGCCAGAGCGCCATCGCCGGGAGCGGGTCCGTTTTCTAAGGACCAGCCCCCACCCGTTCCTTTTCCTGACGTCCGGGCTCGGCCTCGGCATCGCCGCGTCCGAAGCGCTCTCCCTTCCGCCCGCCCCGGCCGGCGCGGCCGCGTTTCTCCTGATCGCCGCGGCGTGGGCGCTCTTCGCCCTCCGTTCCGACCGGGCGGCCGCCCTGTTGGCCGTCGTCGCCGTCACCGCCCTGGGCGCCGCCCGCTTTTCCGTTTATGACCGCGACTACCGGTCCAATCCCCTTCACGTCTTCCAGGCGGACGGGTATGTCGACGTGACCGGCCGCCTGTACCGGTCGCCGGGCCGCGAGCCCGACCGGGACGTCCTCTTCCTCGATGTCCGGACCGTCTCCGCGGGAGGCGAGTCGAGACCGGTCCGCGGCCGGCTCCGCCTGGGTGTGCCGTTCAGCCGGGGGACGCGGCCCCGCCTCGACTTCGTGGCCGGCGACACGGTCAGGGCTTCGGTCCGGTTGGGCTCCGGCGGCTCGTTCCGCAATTTCGGGTCCTTCTCCTACGGAAGATACCTGCAGACCCTCGGCATCCATCGCCGGGGCTCGACGAAAACCGCCCGGCTCGTCGAGCGCACGTCCGCGGCGCCGGCCGGGTCGGTCCGGGCCCGGGTGTCGCGCGTCCGCTGCGGCATCCAGACCGAGCTCGAGCGGCGCTTCCCGGCTCCCGACGGTCTCGACATCTCTCCCACCGGGGCCGTGCTCGAGGCCCTTCTCCTCGGCGAGGACGGCCGGCTGGACGAGCCGACGGTCGAGAACCTCCAGCAGACCGGCCTCTATCATCTTTTCGCCATCTCCGGCGGGCACATCGCCATCATCAACCTGCTCCTCTTCTCGCTCTTCCGCTTCGTCCGCATGTCCCGGCGGGCGTCGAGCCTGGCCCTGGGCGTCTTCCTCGTCTTCTACACGGTCCTCGTCGAAGGCAGCCCGTCCGTCCTCAGGGCCACCCTGATGACCCTGGCCTTTCTCGGCGGCCGCCTGCTCTGGAAGGACGTCCACGTCCTCAACACCATCGCGGCCAGCGCCTTCGCCCTGCTCCTGGTCAATCCGTCCAGCCTCTTCGACATCGGCTTCCAGCTGACCTACGCCGCGACGCTGACCATCATCCTGTTCACGCCGCCCCTGGTCCGGCGGCTGCCGCGGCTGCCGTTCCGGACCTCCGAGCTGGCCGGGATGTCCGTCGCCGCGTCCCTGGGCGCGGTCCCGCTCATCGCCCGGAACTTCAACCGGATCGCGTTCTCCTCGATTCTCCTGAACTTCCCGGCCATCCCGCTCGTCGGATTGATCATGGGCGTGGGGTACGCCTTCCTGCCGTTCGCCGCCGTTTTTCCCGGCGCGGCCGCCCTGCCGGCCGCGGGGCTGGGAGGACTCGTCGGCCTCTTCGCCCTCGTCTCCCACTCGCTCGACGCGTTCCCGTTCCTGTCCGTCCGCGTTCCGACGCCGCCGGCCTGGCTCCTCTGGGCCTATTACCTGACGCTGGGCCTCGGCCTGGCCCGGCCCCGCTTCAGGCTCCAACGT
>JAPKZE010000117.1 GCA_026393955.1 Candidatus Aminicenantota bacterium | reverse complement strand
GAACGGATTGCCGGGCTCGGCCGGGCTGAACTCGGCCTGGGTGACGACGTAGGGCATGATCTCGACGCGTCCGCCCGGGCTGATGCCGCGCAGGCCGTCGAGCCGGGCGAACCGCGAGACGAAGGTGGGCTCGCTCTTGGGCGCCCAGTTGAACGTCGACTGCTCGTTCTTGCGCCGGATCATGCGCTGGAAATTGATGCCCCAGACGTAGTCGTCCTTCTTCGGAAAGCGTATCTGGTTGAAGGGGATGCGGATCTCGACCGTCCAGCCCCGCTCGTCGATGGCGGCCTTGTTCTCCCAGACGCCGTCCCAGGATTCATCCTGGTTGCTGTCGTTGGAGAGGGCGGCGTCGGTGATGGATCCGGACGGATTGGCGTAGAAGACGTAGCCCGAGCGCTTGTCGAAGTAGGGATCGACGGCCACGCCGAACCAGTCGGAGTCGGTCTGGGTGTCGCGGCGGCCCAGGCGCTTGCGGATCTTGGCCGGGTCGGAGTCGTGGCAGAAGGCGGCGACGTAGAGGGCGTGGTCGTCGTAGGCGACCCAGACCTCGGTCGGCTCGGTGGCCGGCGTGCCGTCCTGGGGGTCGTTCTGGGTGAACCCCGTGGCGGGAGCCGTGGCCTTCCAGACGGCCTCGTCGAGGCGGCCGTCGAGTGTGATGGGCTCGGCGGCGCGGACGGCCTGGACGGTCTTGGCGTCGGGAGGGGGGAGGGCGGCGCGGGTGGTGCCGGGGGGCGGAGACTTGCGGGCGGAAGCAGGGGAAGTGGGCCCGGCGTCGGCAGAAGCGGCGGAGAGAGTCGAAATGCCGACGGTCAGGACGAGGGCCAGCGCTGGCGCGATTAAAGCGGTCTTCTTCATGAACGACTCCTCATGAAAGCTCGATCGAATATCGCCTGTCGAAGGCCCGCGGGCCCGGGTTTTCTCGAGAAGGCCAAATCCATAAATAAATACGAAACAGCCGGGCGGAATGTTGCTCCCCCTCCGCAAAAACTTCGGCGCCGGGACCAGGCCCTTCGTTTTTGGCCCCGAAAACGCGCACTTAAGGCCGTGTCGAGGCCAAAAACGGGGGTGAACTTATTGATTTCTTTTCCATTGCTGTGGTCCGACCCCATTGGAATTGACCCGGTACGGACACTCGGATATGATGACATCCACAATGGATACACGGTTCGCGAAATTCGTCACGGCATTCCCGGGGCGTCTGGCCATGCCCCTCAGCGCGTACTCCGGGCTCGAGATCACCGGCGAGTCGGTCGAGGACATGGTCACTGTCCCGGGCTCGCAGTTCAAGGCCATTATGGGTCTCCAGGAGCGTTACCAGACGCCCGTGCTGATCACGGCCGTCGACACCACGGCCGAAGCCGAGGCCTACGGCTGCGAGCTCAAGTTTTCGGCGCGCGAGGCGCCGTCGATCGTCGGGCGCCTGGTCAAGACCGCGGCCGACGTCGCGGTGCTGGCTGACCCCGTGGCCGGCGACGCCCGGACCCGCGTTCCCATCGAGACCGCCTGGCGGCTGACCGCCGAGGTAGGGGAGAGGGTCCCCGTCCTGGGCGCGATGACCGGGCCGTTCTCGCTGGCCGCCCGGCTCTTCGGCGTGGATGAGGCCATCGCGGCCACGGCCACCGAGCCCGAGACGATCGAGTCCCTTCTCGATCTCGTGACGGGCTTCCTGTGCCGCTACGCGCTGGAGTTCCGCGAGACGGGCGCCTGGGGCATCCTCGTGGCC
>JAPKZE010000081.1 GCA_026393955.1 Candidatus Aminicenantota bacterium | reverse complement strand
TTGCCAGATCTCCCGCATGCGGAGGCGGATCAGGGCGGCGTGGGTCCAAGCCTGGGCTCGGACGCGTTCGAACTTGCCCCGGTCGGAGCCGGAGTCGAGACGCGGCTTCTTCCTCAGGCCCTCGAGCTCGCCAAGGAGGTTTTCGACCCGCCGCCAATGGCCGGCGATATCGCCCGCGGCCCAGCGGCCGTACGGTCCGTGGTAGCCGATCTCGGCCATGAAGGCGCGGAGCTCGTCCCACTGGACAGGCCGCGTACCGGCCGAGAATTCGGCCTGGAGCCGGGCGACGAGAGCGTCGTCCAATCCGGCGTGCATGCCCTCGTGCATGAACCCGCCGGCGATCATGTGGTAATCCTCTTCGCTCAGGCTTTTAAGGAGTCCGAGGTAGAGGTCTTCGCCCATCGCTTGGCGGAGGCCGCGATGGGCTTCTTCGGCGCGGAAAAAGGGCTCGAGCCGTCCCAGCTTCTCCCTGAAGGCGGCTGCCTCCGGACCGGCCGTCGGCTCCCGCATGCGTCCATAGGCCGCGACGATGGAGCCCGGAGTGAAGGTCCGCCTGTTCCCGACGCAAAGCTTCAGGTAGGCCGATTCGTGGATCTCCATGAACAGCCGGCCGTCCGCGTCGAAGCCGTGGGTCATGAAGAAGGTCCCCGGCACGACGTAATACGTCTTCCCCGGGAAGTACTGACGGGCCCGCTCCCAAGCGGCGCCGTAGCCGCCCTCGGTCCACTCCTTGCCCGGGAAACCGTCGCGCATGGAGAAGAACCTCGAGCCGAGCACGGTTTGGACGATCTCCCGGACGGGGTCGTTCGAGGGGATGTCCTTGAAGAGGGTTCTGTCGAGGGGCGCCCATCCGAGAACAGCGACTGCGGCGAGGCTGATCAGGATCGGCGGCATATAAACTCGGCCCGCTCGGCGGGAGGGTGTCAGGGGACCCTGGTCAGGTTTGTCCGGCCCCTGTGTGCGTCCCCGGGCGGGGCTTCGGGCCGGATGGGAATGAACGAATTCTTTCGCGGACGGCCTCAGGAGGTTTCCTGTCCGGGATCGTCCGGGTTGGGCGGGGCCGCGGGCGCTTCCTCAGCCGAGAACACCTCGGGCTCGCCCTCGGGGTTCTCGAGCTTGGCCAGGCGCCGTTGCCGTTTTTCTTCCTGTTTCTTCAGACGCTTCAGCTCTTTGGTCCTTTTTTCGCTTTTAAATGCTCTGTTACCTCTAGCCACCAGACCTCCTCATTCCGGATTTTCGCCCTTATCATACAGAGAAAGCCCGGCCCGTTCAAGCGATCCGCTTTCGCCGGCCGCGCCCTCTGGGTTATAATCCGGGCATGACAGAACTCCAAGGGACCGATTTCCTCTTCCGTCGCTGGCTAACCGGGCCGGCCTCGCCCAAAGCCGTCTTCCTCCTGGTCCACGGGCTCGGGGCCCACACGGCCCGCTGGGAATTCCTGGCCGGGCATCTCGCCGCCAACGGCTACCCCTCCTACGCCCTCGAGCTCCGCGGCCTCGGCCGGACGCCCGAGCGGCCGCGCGGCCACGTCGATTCGTTCAAGGTCTGGGACCGCGACATCCTCGCTATGCGGGAGATGATCGAGCGGGACTTCCCGGGAAAGAAGGTCTTCCTGCTCGGCGAGAGCATGGGCGGGCTCATCGGGTTCGACCTGGCCGGGCGCTATGCCGGCAAGTTCGCCGGCGCGGTTCTCATCTCCCCGGCCTTCAAGAACGGCATGAAGTTCCCTCTGACCGTGTACGTCAAATTCGTTCCGTTCCTCCTGTTCAACCCCACGCACATGGTCGACGTCCCCTTCACCTCGGAGACGGCCACCCGCGACCCGCGGTACGCCGCGGTCATGGACGCGAACCCGGACGAGCTCCGCGTCGCCAGCCTGAAGCTCCTGGCCGGATTCTTTCCGGTCCAAGCCCGGGCCGGGCGGCTGGCCAAAAAGTATACGGTTCCGACGCTTTTCCTCATCCCCGGCATCGACCACCTCATCGACGGGAAAGCCAGCCGGAAGCTCTTCAAGAAGGTGGCCGCCCCGGACAAGACCCTGATCGAGTACCCGGAGATGTTCCACGCCCTCTCGATCGACCTCGACCGGGAGAAGGTCTTCCGGGACATCGTCGATTGGGCCGGCCAGCGGGTGTGACGTGAGCCACGTCCTGGCCGTCGATCAGGGCACGACCGGCAGCCGGGCCATCGTCTTCGATCAGCGCGGCCGGACGGTCGCCTCCGCCTACGAGGAATTTCCCCAGTATTTCCCCAGGCCCGGCTGGGTCGAGCACGACCCCGAGGAGATCTGGCGGAGCGTCTACCGCACCGTCCAGAAAGTCCTGGCG
>JAPKZE010000001.1 GCA_026393955.1 Candidatus Aminicenantota bacterium | reverse complement strand
GGCCAGGCTGGGACTGTCGACCGGCTTGGCCCCGGCGACGACGGCCCCGGCGCTGACCAGGTCGCGGATCTTGCGAAGGACGGCGAGCGGCATGTGCCGGCTGTTGGCGTCGAGGGCGAGGAGGCGATAGCTCATCCCGGTCGGCGTGACGATCCGGCCGTCCTTCACGGCCACGCGGTTCAGCAGGACGTCGGAGCTGGCGAAATCGAGCCGGTAGCCGGCCGGGATGTCGGGCATCTTATCGCCGAAGAGGGCCGTGATGTTGGAGTCCTCGCCGTAGTAGTAGAGGATGTCGGCCACGAAGCGGCCCTGCTGGAGCATGAACGAGCTCCGGGCCAGGTAGGTCGTCCAGGGCAGGGCCATCTCGGCCCACGTTTCATGCCGGGTGAACCACTGGCCGAAGGGCCCCAACCCCAGGCCGGGGATCTTGTCGTCGACGGGCTGGTGGACCGAGGTGTGGATGATGAACCGGTTCAGGCCGTTGGTCATCATCCGGTCGGCGGTGGACTTGAGGGTCTCGGGCGAGTAGGCCCAGGCGTTGCGGTAGACGGTCAGCGATTCGGCCGCGACCAGGCTCTGGCCGTAGATGTGGGCGACCGAGGCGGATTCGTGGACGTCGGAGTCGTAATGGGGGCTGGCCTGGCCCGGCCGTTCGAGCCAGGTGGCGCTCATGGGGATATCGGCCAGGCGTTTGACGTCCATGCCGTCGCCGATGAAGGCCCGGCCGCCCTCGTGCGATTCCGTGTAGCGGCCCATCCCCCGCGCATGGAGGATGTCGGTCAGCTGGTCGTAATGGTTCTCGGCCACGAGATCGCCGAGGGTCTTGCGGAAATCCCAGAGGAAGCGGTCGCTCGCCTCGGCGCTCTCGACGATCCGGCCGGCCAGGACCGGCAGCCAGGGGTGCATGTCGTAGCCGCGGCGCTTGGCGAACTCGGCGAACATCCGGTCCGTCCAGTTGGCCACCCCGGCCTCCCAGCTGTCGGTGATGATGTACTGGAGGCCGCGCTTGCCCATGAGTCCGCCCGTGGCGTTCTTGTATTGATCGAGGTAATTGTCGAAGTAGGCCTTGACGTGGGCCCGGTCGAGCTTGTCGACCTCGAGGCCCGTGGCCTCCGGCGAGGCCGGGGAGTTGCGGGCCCCGGTGAGCGAGTAGCCGAAGCGGAGGACGGCCCAGCGGCCGGCGGGCGGGGTCCACTCGAGCCGGCCGTCGGGCCGCATCTTCGAGGTCAGGTCGACGACGTCGGTCTTGCCGACCGCGTCGCCCGCCGGCGCGGCCGGCGTCGCCCGATCGTAGAGGCCGGCGGTGGCATCGAAGGCGGCTTTCTGCTGGAACCAGTGGACCGGAGAGACCGCGTGCAGGATGAGCTCGGCCACCCGGGTTCCCGCGGGCTCGGCCGTCTGGCCCTGGGGGGCCGGCGGGGTTCCCGGCCGCGGCGGCAGGGTCCGGATATTCACCCGGAAGTATCTGGCGGCGACGGGGGGGAAGGCGACGGTGCGGGCTTCGGCCGGGAGCTTGAGGACGGCACGGAAGGCCTGGCCGTCGTCGCTGGCCTCCAATTCCGGCTCGCCGAACTGGCCGCCACGGTCTCCTCCGAACGCCATCAGGGTGAGACCGCGAACGCTCTGGGGGCGGGGGAACTCGACCTGGATCCAGGCCGTCCCGCCGACCGGAGCGGCCGGCAGGAGGACAGACTTGGCCAGATCGCCGTCGGAGAGGGCCGCGAGGTCGAAAGCGCCGCCGCTCGAGCTGACCTTCGCGCCGAGGTCGGCGGGCGTCCGGTCGTTGTCCGGGATGCGGAAAGCCACTACGGCGCTGTCGGCGTAGAATGCCGGCTCGGACTCACGGCCGCTGGGGAGGTTCTGGTAGGGCCCTGTGGT
>JAPKZE010000347.1 GCA_026393955.1 Candidatus Aminicenantota bacterium | reverse complement strand
CCTACTTCGACGCGGGCAACATCGGCGAATCGAACAAGGGCCTCCTTGACGTCCGGGACGAGGCCGGCCTCGCCCTCCAGGCCAAGGCGGCCTTGAGGAACCTGGTCAAGGACGAGAACGGCGACCGGACCAAGCTCTACGCCGAGGTGGCCAAGGCCCTCGCGATCGAAGCCAGCCAGATCGAGAAGATCGAAAAGATCTTCGCCGAGGAGTGGGCCAAGAGCGCTGCGGCGGGATGGTGGGTCCAGAACGAGGCCGGCGCCTGGGCCAAGAAGATCTGACCGCGGGCCCGGCCCGGCTGTAACGCTTGTCAGGATCCGCCGTCAGCCTTCATTGAGGAGTGTGCCATGATCCTTTCCCTCCATAAGCCGGGCCTCGGGACGGCGTTGGCCGCCGCCCTCCTCGTCTCATCGCTGGTCGCCTCCGCCCAGGAGCGTTCCGGCATGGCGCAATTCGTCATCCATCCCAAGCTCGAGGTGAGCGTAGCCGATTTCCCGGCCGAGGGGCTCATCCTCGACATCGGGGGCGGGGGCGAGGGCGTCATCGGCCAGCTCAAGGGCCGGCAGGTCGTCGCCATCGACCTCATCAAGCAGGAGCTCGAGGACGCCCCCGGCGGGCCCCTGCTCAAGATCGTCATGGACGCCCGCGCGCTCGGGTTCCTCGACGGCTCGTTCGACACGGCCACCGTCTTCTTCACCTTCATGTACATCATGCCGCCCGATCACGCCAAGGTCTTCGCCGAGCTCCACCGGGTGCTCCGCCCCGGCGGCCGCCTCCTCGTCTGGGACCCCGTGTTCCCGGAAAAGGCGGCGCCCGAAAAGCCGAAGATCATGTATCCCCTCCACGTCCGTCTGCCCGGCAAGGAGATCAACACCGGTTACGGCGTCGGTATCCGCGAGGGGCAGGCGGCGGCCCACTTCGTGGACCTGGCCAAGGCCGCGGGCTTCGAGGTCGTGACCCAAAAGGACGAGAAGGGCTGGTTCTTCCTCGAACTCAAGAAGGCCGGTTGAAGGCCGCGAGCTTACCGGACCCTTGACACGGGCCAGCGCGGCCGCCTATCATCGGCGCTGAAGGGGGACGGCTTCGGGAGCCGCTCGATGGGAAGAACCGTGTTTTCGGTCGTGGCTTTCGCGGCGGTCTGCGCGCTCGTTCTGATGTCCCTCGCCTCCGGGTCGGCCCTCCCGCCCCAGGAGCGGCCGCTGCCCGCCGTGCCCGAGCCTCTCAGGTCGTCCCTCGCCGGATTTCTCCTGGACCACGCCATGGCCCCCGAGGCGTATGTCATCGACTAGTTCCGGGACCACGACATCGTCATCCTCGGCGAGCACCATTTCATCAAGCACGACGTCGAGTTCGTCCAGGGGCTTATCCCCCGGCTTTACGAGGCCGGCGTCAGGGACCTGGCGATCGAGTTCGGCTGCCGCGAGCTTCAGGACCGGGCCGACGCGCTCGTCGCGGCGGACACCTACGACGAGGCCTTGGCCCGGTGGATCATGTTCCAATGGGGCAGTTACTGGCCCTATGTCGAGTACCTGGGGTTGTATCGGAAAGCCTGGGAGCTGAACAGGTCCCTGCCCCCGGGCGCCCCCAAGTTCCGGATCGTCAGCCTGGATTATAAAGCCCGTTTCGATCTGGTCAGAGAGGGCATGCCTCCCGCGCAGTTAAAGGCGGTGTGGCACAAGGGCCCGCGGGACGAATACATGGCCCGGACGATCATCGACGAATTCGTCAAGAAGCGGAAAAAGGCCCTCGTCTATATGGGCCAGCACCACGCCTTCACCCGATACAAGATCCCCGAGTACGACTTCGAAAAGAAGAGTTTCGACGGGCTGTTCGCCGGCTCGACCGGGAGCTTCGTCTGGCGCAAGATCCGGGAGAAGGTCTTCCAGATCTGCCTGCACTACCCCTGGACGACGACGGCGGGCGCCCGGACCCACGATTATCCCGTCGACGGGGTCGTCGACAGACTCATGAAGGAATCGCCGGTGAAGCGGCTGGGCTTCGACGTCGCCGGCACGCCGTTCGGCGAGCTCGGCGACGAAGGGACGTTCTACGCCCTGGGGCACAAGAAATTCACCTTCGGCGATTTCTGCGACGGCTACATCTGGGAGAAACCCTTCAGCGAGTACCAAGGCTGCACGGTCGACCCGCTCTACATCACGGCCGGGAACCTGGCCGAGGCTGTGGCCAACCTTCCCAGCGCCGCCGTCAAGGCCAAGATCAAGACCCGGGCCCAGTTCCTCGAGAAGATGCGCTGGGACGCCGATTTCCGGCGGCTCTATCCCGACCTCCAATGAGCGGCTCTGACGGATTATTGACGTACTCTTGACCGACAATTGACAAATCCCCGGCCCGGGGAGCCTATCATCTGGCCGTCAGATCGGGTGGCCGATGAAAGGAGCGGATCATGAAGAGCTTGGTCAAAGGCATTGTGATCCTGGGATTGACCGCCGCCATGACCCTGGCGGCCGGCGCCCAGGAAAGAAAGGTCCAGTTCGCCGCGCTGGCCGGCTTCTTCGCGGGCAGCGAAGAGGATGTCGGCTTTGCGCCGGCTTTGGGGATCCGGGTCGATTTCAAGTTGGTGAAGTCGTTCTGGCTCAGCCCGGAGATCGCCGTGCTCGGCGGTGAGTCGTCGGGGCTCACGAACTTGAGCTGCACGGTCAATTACCGATTCGGGAAGGGCTTCGCCGGATTGGGCCCCGCCGTCCTTGGCGCCTACGAATCCCCGCTGATGCTCAAGGTCCAGGCCGGCGCCAAAAGCCGGCACTGGCTCCTGGCCGGTTCCTTTCAAGCGGGCGGAGACATGGCCTTCGCCGGGGTGACGCTCGGGTATATCTTCTAGTCTGAAGGGGCGCGGCCCGTCATCCGCCGAAAAGGCGGGCGGGGAAGTCCGGTCCTACTTGGCTTTTTTCTTGATCAGGCCGTAGACGAAGAGCAGGACGAGCGCGCCGACGATGGCGCCGATGAAGCCGGCCCTTTCCCCCGCTTGATAGAGGTGGAGCCACTGGCCGCCATAGGTGGCCACGAACGAGCCGGCGATGCCCAGCAGGGTGGTCACGATCCAGCCCATGTGCTCTCGGCCGGGATAGATGGCCTTGGCGATGAAGCCGGCGGCCAATCCGGCCAGGATCGTCCATAGGATATGCATGTTGACCCCTCCGTTTCACATCCATTCTGTCAGCAATAGGGAGGGTCTGTCAACGCGATACGCCTCCGGGTCCGGGACCTGCCGGACGACCCCGGTCAAGGCCGGATGCTGAGAGTGATCTTGAACACGCCGCGCTCCTCGAGCGGATAGAATCGGCTGGCCGGGTCCCACCGCCGTTCCCAGTTCTTCGTGTAGACGAGGTAGACGGTGTTGCCGGGCTTGAGCTCCCAGCGGAAACGGAGGTTGAGGCCGAGCTCGTTCGAGACGTCGTCGTACTGGACGTAGTTCATCAGTCCGAGCCGGGGCGTGAGGAAGAAGTCGGCCTTGAGCTGGTAAACGTTCTCGGCGAAGTCCCCCTCAGGCAGACTACCGCGGACGAAATTCGCGTCGAGATCGAACGAGGCGTAGCCCTTGAGATTGAACCGGAATCCGGCCTCGATGTTGTCCAGGTGCCCCGAATAGAAGGGGCCGAAGGCCCATTCAACCCGCCCGCCCCAGGGCCGGTGGGACGCGGTCTCGAACTGCACCGCGTAGTTCGTGAACGTGTAGGCGCCCGCCGGCAGGACGACGCCGTCGGCGACCTCCCAGTCCACGGGCAGCCGGTCGTAGGTCGGGACGATGTTGAATTCGAAGTGCTCGCCGCTTTCGGTCCGCAGATTGAGCGGGGCGGTGAAGATGCGGCGGGTCTCGAGGACGCCGCCGAGGTCCCAGGTGAAGCTGGAGGAAAACTCGTAGAAGAACTGGCGCACGAGGCGCCCGACAAATCCCTTCTCGGGCCTCGGCTGGTAGCTGGCGCCGAGATTGAAGACCTGGACGCCGGGCCGCGGCAGGAAGCCGACGCCGGGTTCGAGGGCGTCGCCGTAGGAATTGTAAGAGGTATTGAAGTCCCAAAGGTCGTTGGGATAATCGACCTTGAAGCCGAAGCCCTCGCGGCGCCCCTCGGTCCGGTCGTTCCAATTGTAGACGAACCAGCCGCCGGCCAGGAAGTTCTTGTCGCCGAAGAGCCGCGACGTCTGATAGACGGCGTCGAAACCGGCCAGCGAGTTCTTCGCTCCGGTCGGGCTGCCGTCCGTGAAGATGACCCCGACCTTGCTCTCGGCCAGGACGTTCTGGGAGACGCGGGCGACGAGGAAGTTCTCGGCCGGCAGGTCGAGGTCCTCGTACGCCCCCGTCCGGACGTCGAGGACCTGGAGGTTCGTATTGCCGATCTTTCCGAAGACCTTGGCGCCGTAGGAGATCGGGATCTGCTCGCCTTCGAAGAGGCCGATCCGGCGGCTGAAGAACGGCGCGAAGCCGGACCCGTTGCCGGGGCTCGTCGTCCCGAAGTTGAAGATCTCCGAGCCCTCCAGGAAGAATGTCCTCTTCTCGGGGAAGTAGAGGGGGAAGCGGGTCAGGTTGACCTGGCGCTCGTCGACCTCGGTCTCGGCGAAATCGGTGTTGTAGCTGAAGGCGCCGACCAAATTTGGCGTGAAATTCTTGTAGAGGTCGAACCCGCCGTCCCAGCGCCAATCGGTCGGCGTGCCCGCGACGTGGTCCTTGGACGGACTGACCAGGCCGTACGGCTTGAAGGTCAATCCCCATCCCTGCCGGACTTCGCCGAGTCCCGCGAGCGGGGCGGCCTCGGCGGGATTGGTGAGAAAGGCGTCGGTCCGGGCGCCGGACAGGCGGATGATCTCCTGCCGCCGGGCGATGACCCGCTCGACGTTGAGGCCCCAGCTTTCGAGATCGGGCTTGAAGGAGATGGATTTGAAGGGGATAGCGATCTCGGCCGACCAGCCGTCCGGTCCGATGACGCTGCGGGCGTCCCAGAGGCCGTCCCAGTCCAGGTTCGAATGCTCCCCGGTCGCCAGGCCCTCGCTCTTGGCGCCGCGGGGATTGACGGAGAAGATGTAGGCGTTGCGGCGGTCCTGGAAGGGATCGAGGATGATCCGCACGGCGTCCTCGCCCACCTCATCGACCTCGTCCGTGTCGTGGGCCATGGTGTTGGCCGATATGCGGCCTGGCTCACTGTCGAGACAGAGAACGCCGATATACAGACTGGATCCGTCCAGGATGACGCGCAGCTCGGTTCTCTCCGACGGCTCGTCGCCGGAGCGGGGCACGGCCATCCGGAAGGCCGTGAACACGGGGGCCTTCTGCCAGACCTCGTCGTCGAGGCGGCCGTCGAGCTTGGGGCCCTTCTCGACCCGGATAGCCTGGATCGCCGTGGCGGTTTCGGCTGGGGACGTGCTTGAGGGACTGTCCCCATGGGGGACTAGGCTGCTTGCCAATCCTGTCCCGGGAGGGACTGTCCCTCTTGGAATATGGGCGGCGGCGGAGATCGGCAGCAGGAGCGCGGCGATCGCGGCCAGAGCAGCGGCTGTCTTCATCGGGGTCTCTCCGTATGACGGGGAGGCATTATACCAGAACCGGTGCGTCGGGGAAGGGTGGAGAGCGCTCAGTGAGCGCCGGCCGTCAACCGCCGGAGCCGCAGCAGGAAGAGAAAGGCGACCGCGTTGAGGACGGCCGCGGCCAGGGCGACGGCCGGGAACCCGAGCGCGTAGAGGCGGGGGGAGGTGAGCGACCCGAGGGCCCGGCCGAGCGAGAACGATGCGGCGTAGAAGGCCAAGAGGGTGGCCCGGGCCTGGGGAACGATCTCGCTCATGACCGGCAGCATGCTGACGACCGTGTACTCGAAGGTCAGGTAGAACAGGGCCAGTCCGATCAGGGCTGTCGCCACACTCTTCCCGGCCAGCGGCAGGATCACCGCGGCGGCGGCGTTGGCCGCGAGGCCGATCATGAGAGCGTTCATCTTGCCGAGGCGGTCGACCGTGGCTGCGACCAGTCCCTCGCCGCCGAACTCGGCGATGCCGATCGCCACGGCTGCGGCCCCGAGGGCGGCCAGCTTGAGCCCGAACGAGTCCTCGAGCCAGACGCCGAAGACGAAATTGACGAGCTC
>JAPKZE010000350.1 GCA_026393955.1 Candidatus Aminicenantota bacterium | reverse complement strand
GTCCTGGAAAGTCCCCCAGAATGATCTCACCAAAACCGAGAAGGTCACGCTGCGCCGGCTGCTCAGCCACACGGCCGGGCTGACGGTCTCGGGCTTTGGCGGCTATCCGGCCGACGCCCCCGTGCCGACGCTCGTCCAGGTGCTCAATGGAGAGAAACCGGCCAACAGCGCCCCGATCCGGGTGGATGTTCTGCCCGGGAGCCTCTGGCGCTACTCGGGCGGAGGATTCACGGTGGCCCAGCAGTTGATGATGGATGTCTCGGGGGGGTCCTTTCCCGTTCTTCTCGCGGACCTCGTCTTGAAGCCCGTCGGGGTGGACGACAGCACCTACGAGCAACCCTTGCCCGGGTCGCGGCGTCCCGTCGCGGCCAGCGGGCACACGTCTGACGGCGGTCTTCTGCCTGGGCGTTATCACACCTATCCCGAGATGGCCGCAGCCGGGCTGTGGACGACCCCGACCGACCTGGCCAAGTTTCTGCTCGAGATCGAGCGGTCCCGCCGGGGAGCGTCGTCTGTCCTGTCGCAGGCCCGGGCCCTCGAAATGACGACCGCTCAGAAGCCCGGCTACGGATTGGGTCTCAGCCTCGACGGCTTTGGCAAGACGGCCAGCTTCGGTCACGGCGGCTCGAACGAAGGGTTCAAGTGCCAGATGGCGGCCTTCTTCGAGGGCGGCCGCGGTGCCGTCGTCATGACCAACGGAGACCAGGGCAGCTTCTTGGCCGGCGAGATCCTGCGGGCCGTCGCCCGCGAGTACGATTGGCCGTCCTTCAAGCCGGTCGAGAAGAAGGTCGTGGCGGTCGAACTCAAGGCGCTGGCGGCCTTGGAAGGACGCTACGAGCTTCGACCCGGCCGGTTCCTCGACGTCAAGCTCGAGGGCGGGACTCTCTTTGCCGGCGACGCCGAGGGCATGGTCGAGCTCTACCCGGAATCCGAGACGCGCTTCTTCGACACGGTCGAGGGGCACACGCTCGTCTTCGCCAAGGGCCCCGACGGCCGGCCGACCCACATAACGATCGACGGCCAGCTCAAGGCGCCGCGCCGCTGAGTGGCGATGCGCCGGCCGCGCCCGGCGCGCTTCCTTGACAGCGCTCCGAGCCCGAGACTATGATTCCGCCCTCGAACGCTCCCGCTGGAGGAAGACCCATGAGAAAGCGCGCGCTTCTTGTTCTGATCGGCTTGTCCGTTCTGCTGTCGGCGGCCTCGAGCGCCCAGACGCCCGCCCGTCCGGCGGAAGATCCCGTCGTCAAGAAGATCCTCGAGCTCGGCACGGCCGACAACCGGGTCATGGTCTGGAACGACTACGCCAGCAACCGGTTCGGTGGCCGCGAATCGGGCACGAACGCCTACACCGACGCCACCGCCTGGGCGGTCTGGCAGTTCAAGCAGTGGGGGCTCGAGGCCGAGCTCGACGAGGCCGGCGAGGTCCCGGTCGGCTTCAACCGCGGCCCCTGGTCTGGCAAGATGACCAAGCCGGCCGAGAAGGCGCTCTGGTTCGGGACCCCGAGCTTCACCGCGGGAACGAAGGGCGTCGAGCGGGGACCGGTCGTCATCCTCAAGTCCGATCCCTTCTCCATCCCCGGGCGCAACGCCAAGCCCGAGGACGTCGAAAAGAAGCGCGCCGCCGTCGAAGCGGCCATCGCCGAGGTCAAGGCCGCCCCGGCGGCTTTCAAGGGCGCCTGGGTCCTCATCGCCGGGCCGAACACCGGCTTCGCCCGGGACGGCCGCCGCGGCACGCCCGAGTACGCCGACGCCCAGCTCATGCCGAAGCTCACCGCGACGCTCGTCGAGGCCGGCGCCCGCGGAACGATCCAATCGTCCAAGACCGATCCGTTCCCGATGCTCGACGGCTTTGTGGAGTCCTGGGACAAGCTGCCCGTCCTGCCGGACATCAAGCTGGCCGAAGGCCAATACAGCGAGATCAAGGGCCTAGTCGAGAAGGGCGAGCCGGTCGAGCTCGAGTTCGACATCCGCAACTGGTTCAAGATGGGGCCGGTCAAATACCACAGCGTCGTGGCGACGCTCCGCGGCTCCGAGCTCCCCGACGAATACATCGTGCTCGGCGGCCACTTCGACTGCTTCAGCGCCGCGACCGGCGCCGTCGACGACGGCTCGGGCTTCGCCCCGATGATGGAGGCGCTGCGGCTCATCCAGGCGGCCGGCGGCCGCCCCAAGCGGTCGATCGTTGTCATCCTGTTCGCGGCAGAGGAGATCGGCCTGGTCGGGTCCCAAGCCTGGCTCAAGCACCATCCCGGGATCGCATCCAAGGTCATTCTGATGATCAACCGGGACGGCAGTCCGAGCGCCATTACGGGCGCCTCGGTCCCCGAAACATGGTACGCCGATTTCAAGAAGATGACCGGGCCCCTCGTGACCTTCAACCCGAAGTGGCCGTTCAAGCTCGAACGGGGCGTGCCGCGAGCCCACGCGACGAGCCCGGGCGGGACGGACTCCTCCTCCTTCGAGATGGAAGCGGTGCCGACGCTCCGCTTCCTGACGGAGACGGACTACCGGTACCAGCACGCCTGGCACACGCTGGCCGACCTCTACAGCGAGCTTGTGCCCTACACGGCCTACCAGCAGCATTCGGCGCTGGTCACCGCCGTCGTCGCCTACGGCGCGGCCAACCTCGATAAGTCCCTCCCGAGAGAGGGCGTCTATCTCGCCGACGGCCTCTACGCCGACATCACCCTGGGGACCGCCGAGGCGCCCTATCACATCATGACTACGCTGGACTATGTGAACGCGGCGCTCCAGACGGCCAATTTCGTCCGCATCGTCGAGGGCAAAGGCGGCGGCGCGCAGGGACAGCGCGGCGGCATGGGACCGGGCGGCCCTCCCGGAGCGGGTCCCCGGCCGGAGATCCCGCCGATCGGCAAGGTCGATGTGCGCGACGGTGTCATCGCCGGCCTGGTCGTCTCGGACGTCCAGAAGTCGATGGCCATCCCGAAGCTGCCACTTTCGCCGAACACCACCCTCAAGAACGACACGGCGGGCGTCTTCGGCGTCACCGGCCCGAACGCGTTCTATCTCACGCTGAAAAAGAAGGCCGGGCTGGATAAGACAGCCACGGCCCTCGGAACGACGATCGCCGGCCTCGACCTGCTCAAGACCGTAAAAAGGGGCGACGCCATCCGCTCGATCCGTATCGTCCGGGTGGGCCAGGCCGCGCGCGACTTCAAGACCGACGACGAGGCCTTCAAGAAGCTGCAGGAGGCGTCCAAGTAGGCGTAGCCCGCGGGAGGGGAGGTCACTTCCTTTCGTTTGCCCCGGCCACGCTTCGGGAGTATCATCCCTTCGATCCAAAGGAGGGCTCGCCCATGAACAGAACCCGCTTAGCCAGCGCTGTCGTCCTCATCTTCCTCGTCGGCTCACTGGCCGCGCACGCCCAGGTCCGGCCGGCCGACACCGCGGACACGGCCATGCTCAACCGCATCTGGCTCGAGGGGACCGGCCACTCCCGGGTCATGGAACACTTGAGCTGGATCACGGACGTTTTCGGCCCGCGGATCCCCGGGTCGCCGGCCTATGACAAGGCGGCCGCCTGGGCGGTCAAGAGGTTCACCGAGCTGGGCCTGGCTAACGCCGTCGTCGAGCCCGTCGGGGAGCTTGGCCTGGGCTGGTCCTGCGAATATGTCTCCGCCCACATGACGGCCCCGTCCTATATGCCCATCCTGGCCTACCCGCGACCCTGGACGGGAAGCACCAAGGGCAGGATCACGGGAAGCCCCGTCGTGGCTCTCCTCTCGTCCAAGGCCGACCTGGAAAAATACAAAGGCAAGCTCAAGGGGGCGATCGTCCTGCTCAAGGAACCCCGGCCGGTCCACCCCAGCTTCAGCGCGCCGGCCTCCAGGCTCGACGACAAGGGCCTCCGGGAGATCGAGGAGACGCCCATCCCCGTCAAGCCGGCCGGCCCCGGCGGGCCGGGAGGGGAGGGCGGTCTGAAATGGGAGGAGCTGGAGGAGTTCTTTAAGACCGAAGAGGTCGGCTGCCTGATCGAGCCCTTGAGCGGGAACCGGGCCGATTTCGGCACGGTCCGTGTCGACGCCTACGAAGGGAACGGAAAGGACTTCACGACCCGCGGCCAAAGCCCCCGCATCTTCATCGCCGCCGAACAATACAACCGGATCTGCCGCGTCCTCGACCTCAAGGTCCCGGTGACGCTGGAGATCGAGGTCCGGACGGCGATCTACGACAAGGACACCAAGGGCTACGACGTCACGGCCGAGATCCCCGGCACGGATAAGAAGGACGAGCTGGTCATGCTCGGCGGGCATCTCGATTCCTGGACGGGCGGGACGGGCGCTGTGGACGACGCCGCCGGCTGCGCCGTGGCCATGGAGGCGGTCCGCATCCTCAAGGCCCTCGGCGTCAAGCCGAGGCGGACCATCCGGGCGGCCTTCTGGACCGGCGAGGAGGAGGGCTTCTACGGTTCGCGCGGCTACGTCGCCCGCCACTTCGGGGACACCGACAAGCAGAGCCTGGACAAGTTGAACTTCGAGGAGTTGGAGAAGAACTGGCGGAATCCCCTCGGAGACTCCACGAAGCTCCTGGCCAAGCCCGACTACGCCAAGATCTCGGGGTATTTCAACTACGACAACGGCTCTGGCCGCATCCGCGGCATCTATCTCCAGGAGAACTTCCAGGTCCGGCCGATCTTCGAGGCCTGGATGAAGCCGCTCAAGGACCTCGGGGTGACGGCCATCGCACTGCAGAACACGGAGGGCACGGACCACCTGCCCTTCGATTACATCGGCATCCCGGGCTTCCAGTTCATCCAGGACCCGCTCGACTATTTCCCCGGTCTGCACCACACGAACCAGGACGTCTACGACCACGCCGTCCCCGAGGACCTCATCCAGTCGGCCGTGGTCATGGCCTATTTTGTCTATCAGACGGCCATGCGTGACGAGAGGCTGCCGCGCAAAACGCTGCCGATCCCCGTCGAGATGCCGGGCCGAACGAAATAGCGCCGGCGCAGGACCGATGGAATACTCGCCGATCCTGGCCCTGGTGACGGGGGTCCTCGAAGTCGCGGTAGGCGTGTATGCGCTCGTCGGCCCGGGACGGAAACAGATCCTGCGGCCGGTGGCCATCATCATGTTCCTTCTCGCGGGCTACCAGTTCGCCGAGGTCGCGGTCTGCTCGAACCCGGCCGCCCTGGCCTATTCGCGGCTGGCCTATGTCATCATCGCCTGGCTGCCGCCTTGCGCGCTCCGCCTGGCCGTGGCTCTCGACGAAGGCCGCGGGAAGATCCTGCGCACGGCGGCCCTCGTCTATCTCGCGGCCGCGGCCGCGATGAGCCTGTGGATCCTGGCCGATCACGGCGTCATCACCCGCTCCGTCTGCGACCTGATCACGGCCCGTTACTTCCAGGCGACGACATTCGCCGTCGCCTACGGCCTGTTCTATCAATCCGCCCTGCTCTGGATCGTCTTCGGGTCCGGGGTGGCCATGGTCAGGGCCGGGGACGCCGTCGCCAGGAAACACCTGGCCAGCCTGCAGCTGGGCGTCCTCGGGTTCATGTTCCCGGCCCTGGCCGTCCGCGTGCTGGTGCCCAGGCCCGGCGATATCCTGCCGTCCGCGATGTGCCACTTCGCGCTCATCCTGGCCGCGTCACTCGTCGCCTTAGTGGTCCGAGAAAGAAGGAGACACCGCTCATGAACGGAAACCATTCGCGATCTGCCGTCGCCGTCGCGGCGACCTTGGCCCTGGCCATGATCCTGTCCGGAACGCTATCGGCTGCGACGTCCGAGAAGATCGACGCCAAGGTCGACGCCGCGCTGGCCAACTTCACCAAGGAAGTGAAGGGCGGCGCGGAATTCCTCCAGTCAGCCAAAGGCATCCTCGTTCTGGCCGGGGTGGTCAAGGCGGGCTTCGTCGTCGGCGGAGAATACGGCGAGGGGGCCCTGCGCGTCGCCGGAAAGACGGTCGACTATTACAGCATCGCCTCGGGCTCGTTCGGCTTCCAGTTCGGGGCCCAGAAGAAGGACGTCATCCTGGTGTTCATGGAGGACCAGGCCCTGAAGAAATTCCGCGAGAGCAGCGGCTGGAAGGTAGGGGTCGACGGCTCCGTCGTCCTTATCGACATCGGGGCGGGCGGATCGATCGACTCCATGAACGTCAAGGCGCCCATCGTCGGGTTCGTCGTCGGCCAGACCGGGCTGATGGTCAACGTGACCCTGGAAGGGTCGAAGATCAGCAAGCTCGACAAGTCCAATTAGGGGGCGGGGCGTGCCAGACATGAAGAGACCAGTCAGCGAGCTCATGAGAGAGCGATTCTCCTGCCGCACCTATCTCCGGAAACCGATCGAAGACGGCATCCAGGCCCGCCTTAAGGCGTTCCTAGAAGGCCTCGGGCCCGGGCCGTTCGGGAGTCCGACCCGCTTCCGCCTCCTAGCGGCCGCGGCGGAGGACGAACGGGCGCTCAAAGGGCTGGGCACCTACGGCATGATCAGGAACCCGCAAGGGTTCATCGTCGGGGCCATGGGCCCGGGCCCCAAGAATCTGGAGGATTTCGGCTACCTGATGGAGTGGGCCATCCTGGAGGCGGCGGACCTTGGGTTGGGCACGTGCTGGCTCGGCGGCAGCTTTCGGAAAAGCCGCTTCTCCAAGAGCATCGGTGTGGCGGGGGACGAAACGGTCCCGGCCGTCGCTTCGCTCGGCTACAGC
>JAPKZE010000346.1 GCA_026393955.1 Candidatus Aminicenantota bacterium | reverse complement strand
AGGGGATGGAGGATGATCCGGTCGCAGGCCGTGGCCACGAAGTACTCCATGTCGAAATCGGGGGCTTCCTCGATCAGGGCGTAGACCTTCTTGCCGGAGCGGCGAAAGTCGAGGACGGCATCCCGTATCGCGTTGGCCTTGGCCCAGTCGCATTCGAGCAGGCCGAGGCGCAGGACGACGGCCTGGATGCGTCCGTCCACCTTGGCTTTGCGCAGGTTGGACCAGACGTCGTGGACGGCGAGAGGCTTCGTCCCCAGGAGGAACGAGACCAGGGCGTCGGGCGGGGCGATCTCGGCGACGGGCCCGGCCAGGGGGACCTCGAGATAGCCGCGGGCGGGGACTTCGACGGGCCGTCCGCCGAGGTCCTCGATGAGGACGAGGAACGTGCCCGCAACGGCCAGGGCGACGAAGAACAGGACGATCAGAAGGATGATGGTGGATCTTTTCATGGCCGCTCCTCGCTTCCGGTCCCCAAATTCTAACAGAATGGCGCTTGATTTCAATCTTTGAAATATGGACAATGGCCTCTCGGTCCGCCGCGCTCTCCCGCGTCGGGGGGACGGCGCAGGCGGGAGAGTCAGGAGGTATCGGGAATGTCCTCTTCAAAGCTCTATGTCGGTAACCTCAATTTCAAGGCCGCTGAAGAAGCGCTGAAGCAGCTGTTCGGGCAGTACGGCGAGGTTACCTCGGTCAACATCCTGCCGGGCCGCGGCTTCGGCTTCGTCGAGATGGCGACGCCGGAGGCCGCCCAGGATGCCAAGGGCAAGCTCAACGGCACCGAGTTCGACGGCCGCAAGCTCATCGTCAACGACGCCCGCCCGCGGGCCGACAGGCCCGGTCCCGACCAGGGCCCCGGCGGCGGCGGAGAGCGCGGAGGCTTCTCCCGCGACTGATCGCCGCCGTGCATGCTTTTGGCGACTATCCCCGCAAATTGACCGTCCCTTTTCTTTAAACACGTTCAGGTTGGGCCATGGATAATGCCTTTCGGGAATCCACTCCGCGCAGGGGTGTTCCCGGATGGACCCCGTGGCCCCGTCTCAGGGGGGAATTTTGGTGATTGAACCGTCTTTTGAGGTAAACTTTAGCGCCTTCCGGTTCGTTGAAGGCTATGAGGTCCCATGAGTGAAGTCTCCACGGCTCGAGAGATCGGGGCGGCCGAGATCGCCGCGCTCCTCGAGAGGATCCAGGCGGGGGACCGCGAGGCCTTCATGGCGGTCATCAGGCTCTACCAGCAGAAAGTCTTCGTCATGGCTTATTCCATCCTGCGCGACCGCGAGGACGCCCTCGATACCGTCCAGGAGACCTTCCTCCGGCTTTATCAGAAAGCCGGGCTCTATAAGCCGGGGAGCTCCTTCCAGGGCTGGCTCCTGCAGATGGCCAAGAACATCAGCATCGACCACTACCGGAAGCACCGGAAGAAGCGGCAGGAGTGGGAGACGACCACGCCCCTGGACGACATTCCGGTCGCCGCGGAGCCGGCCCGGGACGGCGACTCGGCCGCTACGGACCTCCGCCACGCGTTCGCCCGGTCCGTCGATACGCTGGCCGAGCGGCAGAAAATGGTCTTCGTCATGAGGCACTACAACGAGCTCCAGTTCAACGAGATCTCCGAGGCCATGAAGATCTCGGTCGGGACGGCCAAATCGCTCCACTTCAAGGCCGTCCAGAATCTCAGGAAGCGGCTGGCGCCGGTGCTGGGGATCGAGCCATGAGCGGGCGCAAGAGGGCCGGGACGGAATGGACCGACATCCTCTCGGGCGATCCGGGGCAGGGAAGGAGACGGGCGATGGACGACAGCTTCGAGAAGGACCCGGAGCGCCGGGCCGAATCCGGCGCGATCGAGCGGCTCTTGAAAGAGACGGACGCCGTTCGCGCGGAGATCCTCCGATCGGCCGCCTCGGTCGATTGGGACGCCCTGCCCGGCCTCATCGCCGACCGGGCCACTGCCGCGAACGCCCGCGACGCGCGGCCGGCTCCGGCCCCGCGGCCGATGGGCTGGCTGGCGGCCTTCCGGATGAAGCCGGCCCTGGCCGGTCTCGCCGCCGGGCTGGTCGTCGGCGCGGCGGCGATGTACCTCGCCCTGAAGGCCCCGGGAGTCCGGAATGGAGGCAACGACGCCTACTTCGCGTCGGGCGAATTCCTGGACCGGGCCGAGCTGGAGATGGCCCGCCGGAACACCGTGGATTACCTGGAGAAGAGCCAGTACATGCTCCTCGACTTCTTCGAGTCGGCCGACGAAGGCCCTGTCGGGCCTGCCGCCCTCCGGTCGGAGCGGACCCGGGACCTGCTCCAGAAGAAGAAATACCTGAACGCCCAGCTCGACAGGTTCCAGATGGCCAAGGCCAAAGCCATCTGCGACCAGATCGAGACGCTTTTCTTCGAGCTCTCCCAGATCGACGGCGAGCTCGCTGCCGCCGAGCTCGGACGGATCCGCGGCTATGTCGAGGAGCGACAGCTCCTCCTCAAGATCAACCTGGTCAAGAAAGAACTGCAAAGCGGGGTTTGACATGAAAAAATATGCCCTGACGGTCTGTCTCGCCCTCGTCCTCGCGCTGGGGACGGCGGCCGCGGCCCGGGCCGGGACCCAGGCGGCGACGGACGAATCCCTCTTCCGCGAGGCCAAGCTCCTCGTCTTCGACAAGAGCTGGGAGGCCGCGCTCGACAGGATCGAGGAGCTCATCGACCGGTTCCCGGCCAGCCCCCTGGCCGGCCAGGCCCTCTTCTATAAAGGAGAGTGCCTGGGCGCCCTGCGCGGCCGGGAGCGCGAAGCCCTGCGCGCTTACAAATCCTACATTCGGCTCGAAGACGCCAAGCCCAGCCTGGTCGAGGAGTCCGAAGGGTCGATCGTCGACCTGGCCTTCGACCTCTACCGGGACGGGGACGTCCAGGCCCTTCGCGACATCGAGAGCCGGCTGGGCCATCCGAACAAAGTTGTCCGTTACTACGCGGCCTACAAGCTGAGCCTGGTCCCCGACAAGAAACAGGCGGTCAAGGCCGCCCCCGTCCTGTCGCAGATCGTCGAGACCGAGAAGGACCCGGAGCTCCTCGACCGGGCCCGCATCGCCCTGTTGCGCGTCTCGCCGGAGAGCCTGAAGTCCGCCGAGGAGCGCACGCCCCGGATGGAATCGACGGTCCGGATGCTCAGGATCCGCGTCCGGGAGGCCGGCCATAAGGAGCCCGCCTTCTCGCTCAACATCCCGTTCGCCCTGGCCGACCTGGCCCTGAGCGCCCTCGACGAGGACGACAAGGCGGCCCTCCGCAAAAAGGGCTACGACCTCAACAAGATCATGAACGAGCTGGCCAAGTCCAAGGAGAGCATCCTCCGGATCGTGGGCGACGACGGCTCGGTCATCGAGATCTGGATCGATTGAAGGACGGAGGAAGGAGGACCGGCATGAGAAGAACAGCGATCGTCATCCTGGCCGCGTTCGCGCTGGGGGCCCTGGCGGGTCCCGCCGCGGCCGCGCACAGCAAGGAGTTCAAGGTCATCCAGAACGCCGTCAAGCAGGACCCGGCGGCGGAGAAGGACAAGGGCCACAGCCGGGAGATCCGGTGGTTCAAGGTCCTGATCCGGGATGACGGTTCCGACGGGGGGGAGATCCGGGTGACCCTGCCCGCCGCCCTCATCGAGCTCGTCCTGGCCAACAGTGACGGCCACCGGTTCAAGGTCGACGACGGCCATTGTGAGATCGACCTCAAGGCCTGTTGGAAGGCGCTGAAGAAGGCCGGTCCGCACGCCCTGGTCGAGATCAGGGACGACGGCGCCGTCTTCAAGATCTGGCTGGAATAGCCTCGGGGTCATCTTCGCTCGCTGCGCTGATGCTCACTCCGATGACGCCCTCGGTTTCGAGTTTCTAGCGGAAATTGACAAGGCCTCCGGCCGCCCCTAAAATGGGGGGGCCAGGAGGTCGTTCGTGGGCAAAACGCTGACGGAAAAGGTCCTCGGCCGCAAGGCCGGCAAGGACGTCCAGGCCGGCGAGGTCATCACCGTCTCGCCGGACTACGTCCTGTCCCACGACAACTCCGCGGCCATCATCCAGGAGTTCCGCAAGCTCGGCGTCGGGAAGGTCAAGGCGCCGG
>JAPKZE010000279.1 GCA_026393955.1 Candidatus Aminicenantota bacterium | reverse complement strand
TTCATGACCTTCGACGGGGGCGCGGTCGAGAACATCGTCCTGTCCAACCTGGTCATCGAGACCGTCCGCTACGAGTGGTTCTGGTGGGGCGACGGCGAGCCTTTCCATTTCAACATCAAGAAGCGGAGCGAGGTCCACGCCAACTGGCCCGCCGAAAAAGACCGGCCGGCCGGGGCCATCCGCCACGTGAAGATCCAGAACGTCATCGCCCGGGGCTACGGATCGAGCGTCTGCAACGGACATCCGGATTCCTGGCTCGAAGACGTCTCCTTCGAGAACGTCAGGCTCACGGTCGCCCACGACCCCAACGCGGCCTACGACAAGACAGAGCATGGGCTCGTCTTCAAGCAGGCCCGCAACCTGAGGCTCAAGGACGTCGAGATCGTCTGGGAGGGACAGCCGTCCGAAAAGTGGCGGAGCGCCCTGGCGCTCGACGAGGTCCAGGGGCTCGTTTTGGACGGGATCACGGCCGTCCAGGCGCCCGGCGCGGACAAGGCTCCGGCGGTCCTTTTCCACCAGGTCGATTTCGCCGTCGTGCGGAACTGCCGGGCGGCCGAGGGCACGGGGACGTTCCTGCTGCTCACGGGCGAGGGCACCAAGGACATCCTGCTCGAGCGGAACGACCTCCGCAGGGCCCGCCTCCCCTACTCCGTCGGCGAGGGCGCTAAGCCCCAGGCCCTGAAGCTCGGCTACTGAAGAATCGGAAGCCTAGCGGCGGCTCAGGAAGAACATCACGGCCGCCACGACGGCGATCAGCAGCAACATGTAGAATGTCCGCCTCCGTCTGGCTTCGACGAATTCCTCGGCGGCGTTCTGGTCCATAAAGTACGTCTCCGGCCCCCGGCCCGGCTTGAAGATGTCCTTGTCTTCCATCTTCCGGAAGATCCGGTCGCGCCGGATCTTCAATTCGGCCAAGGGCCTGGCCCGCATCGGGTCCGTCGCCCCGGCGTTGCGGAACTTCTTCATGTATTCGTTCTGCTTGATGATGATGTAAGCTTCGCTGCTCATGGCTTCCCTATTATAACCCGAATGGGGGGGCTCCCGCGACCCCTGGCGTCGGCCGAAGGTTGTGTTAAAATGCGCCCATGATCCTCCAGCCCATGTCCATCAAACGGGTTTGTCTATCGGTCTTCGCCGCCGCGGCGTTGGGACTGCTGGCCCGACCCGCCATGTCCGAGGTCAGGCTCTCCCATCGCGGGCGGGCCCAGGCCCGGATCGTCCTCGCGGCCGGCGCGTCCGAGACCGAGAGGTACGCGGCCGGTGAGCTGGCCCTGTTCCTCCACATCGTCACCGGGGCCTCGTTCCCGGTCGTCGAAGGACCCGGCCAGCCCGGCGGGCGCCTGCTCGTCGGCCTCGCCGCGGCCCAAGCGGCCGGGCTGGACCCTGCCCTCTCCGGTCTGGCGGCCGAGGAGATCGTCGTCCGCTCCATCGGCCACGACCTCGTTCTCGTCGGAGGCAGCCCGAGGGGCACGCTCTATGCCGTCTACACTTTTCTCGAGGACGTCGTCGGCTGCCGCTGGTGGACCGGGACGGCCAGCCGCATGCCCTGGCGGCCTTCTCTCTCGGTCGCAAATATCGCCCTGCGCTTCAAGCCGCCGCTCGAATACCGGGAGCCCTACTGGTCCGTCGCTTTCGATCCCGTCTGGGCGGCCCGCAACAAGGCCAACGGGACGCGTGCGGGCGGCGACGCCCTCCGCGGCGGCCGCCAGGTCTACGAGGGTTTCGTCCATACCTTCTACACTCTCATCCCGCCGGAAAAATACTTCGCTTCTCATCCGGAGTGGTTCAGCGAGATCGACGGCCGGAGGACACCCGAGAACGCCCAGCTCTGCCTGACGAATGAGGACATGCGCCGGGAGCTGGTCAATAACCTGAAAGAGCGGCTTCGGGCCAACCCGGCCGCCACGATCGCCTCGGTCTCCCAGAACGACTGTTTCGGCCGTTGCACCTGCCCGCAATGCCGGGCCGTCGACGAAGAAGAAGGCGGCCCGGCCGGGTCGCTCCTGCGCTTCGTCAACGCCGTCGCGGCCGATATCGAGCTCGAATTCCCCAACCTCGCCATCGACACCCTGGCCTACCAGTACACGCGCCAGCCGCCCCGGCTCGTCCGGCCCAGACCGAGCGTCATCGTCCGCCTCTGCAGCATCGAGTGCTCGTTCGCCAAACCCCTCGACGATCCCCGCAACAAGACCTTCTTCGACGACCTCGACGGCTGGTCGAAGATCGCCGACCGCCTTTATATCTGGGACTACACGACGAACTTCTCTCACTACATCCAGCCCCACCCGAACTACGGCGTCCTGGCCCCGAACATCCGCCTCTTCGTCCGTCACAACGTCCGGGGCGTATTCGAACAGGGCGCCTATCAGTCCTGGGGGTCCGAGATGGCCGAGCTGAGGGCCTGGATGCTGGCCAAACTGCTGTGGGACCCCCGCCTCGACGAGGATACGCTGCGGGACGAGTTCCTGGCCGGCTACTACGGCCCGGCGGCAGGCGCCATGGAAGCCTACCTCGAAGGGCTCGAAGAGGCCCTGGCGAAAGCCGGCGATGCCCTGGGCTGCTATTCCCCGCCCGACGCTGAATTCCTGTCCTTCGAGACGCTGGCCCGATCCTGGAAGCTTCTTGAAGCCGCTCGCCGCAAAGCCCGCCGTTCGACGGAATACGGCCGCCGCGTCAAGCAGGCCAGCCTGCCGGTCGGCTATGCGGTCATCACGAGCTGGGAGGCGTTGCGGGACGAGGCCCGCCGGACCGGGGCCCGTTGGCCGTGGGCCGAAACCCGGGACGAGCTTCTGGCCTGGTTCCTGGATGCGGCCCGGTCGGAGAACGTCACCATGATCTCCGAGTGGCAGACCCTCGCCGATTGGGCCGCCAAGGGCGGCCAGCGGAAATAGCCGGCGGCCCGGAGACTGTCAGCGGCCGAAATCATAGCCCGGGACGCGGCTCTTGGGTATGCCGGGACCGCTCCACAAGAGATCGAGGCCCATGTCGCCATCGCGCTGGAAGTAGGCGATCTCTACGGCGTGCCAGCCCGAGGCCAGGGCGATCTCGCCTTTCTCCACCGACAGGCCGTGGTTGCCGTCATTGTCGATCAAGGCCCGGCCGTCGACCGACAAGCGGGACCCGTCGTCGGAGGCCAGGTAGAAGACGTAGACTCCGGTCCGCGGGGCACGGACATAGCCCCTGAAGCGGAGGGCGAATTTCGCCTTGGTCTTGGCCGCCGCCGCGTCCGGACGGGCCGACGATCCGGTCCCGGCCGGTGTCAATGCCGGGAAGTCGGGCAGCTTGTCGAAATCGCCCGCGAAATATTCCCAGGACAGGCCGCGCGAAGCCGGAACCGCCGCCGCGGCCGCCAGCGGTTCCGCACGTTTGAACGTCCGGCTCTCGACCAGGCTCGAAACGCCGTCCGGCCAGTAGGCCCGCGCTTTGACGGTCGTCTCGCCGGTGATCTCGATCGGCTTGTCGTAGAGGGCCGACTCGGGGCCCGGCTCGGAGCCGTCGAGGGAGTACCGGACGGTCGGGCCCGGCCGGACGGCCAGCTCGACCAGGAAGAACGGGCCGACGAACATCGTCTGGTCGGCGACGAACTGTGGGGGCAGGAAGCCCCGGTTGAGGCTGGCGAACCGGGCCGGATCGAGCTTGACGACCGCGCGGTCGTAAGTCATGAGGCCGTTGACCTCGACCTCGCAGTCCGAGGTCTGGGTGTACACGGCCGCGGCCAGGCAGAGATGCCCGGTCAGGGGCAGTCCGAGCCCGCCGAACTCCCCGAGCACCGCGGCCCGGTTCTTTTCGATGGGCGGCATATCCGGCCCCGGATAGCTGTGGATGTCGCTGACGTCCCCAGCGCCCTTGTCGGTCCAGCCGCTGGCGTTGTTGACAAGGCGGGTCGGGTCGTACTGTTTCGTCCAGGCCGCGATCCGCTCCGTGTCGTACTGGCCCCAGCCCTCGTTGAACGGCACCCACATGACGATCGACGGGTGGTTGGCGAGCGCGGCCATGACGGCCTTCCACTCGGATTCGAACTGGGCGTCTCGCCCGGCCAGGGCCTCGGCCGGCACCTTGTCCCGCTCGAAGAGCGCGCTCGGCATGTCCTGCCAGACGAGAAGGCCGAGAGTGTCGCACCAGTAATAGAGCCGGTCGGGTTCGACTTTGACGTGCTTGCGGAGCATGTTCAGGCCCAGCGCCTTGATGGTCTCGATATCGGAGCGGAGGGCGGCGTCCGTCGGCGCCGTGTACAGGCCGTCCGGCCACCAGCCTTGGTCCAGGGGCCCGAACTGGAAGAGCGGCTTGTTATTGAGGAAGAGGCGGTTGAAGCCGCGGTCGTCCTTGACCACGGCGATCTTCCGCATCCCGGCGTAGCTTCTGACCTCGTCGACCGTCCGGGCGCCCTTCCTGAGAGCGGCGCTGACCTCGTAAAGGGCGGGATCGTCGGGCGACCAGAGCGCCGGCCGCGGGATGTCCAGGCTGACCGATCCGCTCCCGGCCAGCTCGGCCTCGGCGACGGTCTCCCCTCCCCGGGTGATCTTCACCGCGACCGTGGTCCCGGAGGTCTCCCCGGCCAACGCCGGCTCGACCGTCAATGTCGCCAGGTCGATGTCGGGCGTCATCTTCAGCCCGGCGATATAGCCGTCCGCCACGGGCTCGAGCCAGACGGTCTGCCAGATGCCCGTCACGGCGGTATAGAAGATGCCGTGCGGCTTCATGACCTGCTTGCCGCGGGCGATGCCGCTGTTGTTCTCGTCCGTCGGGTCGAGGACGCGAACGAGGATCTCCTGCCGGGCGCCGCTCTTCAAGCTGTCGCGGATGTCGTAGCTGAAGGGATCATAGCCGCCGCGGTGGGTGCCGACCTCCTTCCCGTTGACCCAGACCGTGCTCTCCCAATCGACCGCGCCGAAGTGGAGGAGAAGACGGCCCCGGCGCCACTTGCGCGGCACCTTGACCTCACGCCTGTACCAGAGGGCCTTGGCCGCACCGACGGGCTGGCCGACCCCCGACAGGGCGGACTCGGCCGCGAATGGCACCAGGATGCGGCCGTCCCAGGCCTCGGGCCGGCCGGCATCCTTGGCCGTGATGGCCACGTCCCACAGACCGTTGAGATTGAGCCAGCGGTCCCGGACCAGCTGCGGGCGCGGATATTCCGGCAGGGCGAGGTCCGGACGGACGTCGGCCGCCCAGCGGGTCATGATCCGGCCCTGGACGGGCGCCCAGGCGGCGGGCTCCTCGGTCTTGCACGATCCGGCCGTGACCAAAAGGACGGCGGCCGATCCCAGGATGGCGGCTGTTCTTGTCATCGAGGTTCTCCTATCGGAGCATTAGTAATTCAGGAGGCCCACCATGTCAACTCAAACCGGAGAACGCTTCCGTGCGCTAAAGACGGTGGCGCGGGGGCGATGCCCGGAGGGAGCGGGAGAGCGCCGAAGCGGGCCTGGATGGATTGAATTTGGAGGGCGTTTTGGAATAAGGTGGCCGCATGAGCGACCGCGACTCCCTCCATCCCATCGAGACCCTGAACTCAAGCATCCGGGCCCGCTTCCCGATGATCGACCGCGATTCGGGCGGACGCCCGCGGATCTATCTCAATACCGGCGCCGGGAGCCTGACCGTCGATACGGCGGCCCTCGCCGCCCGGGAGGCCCAAGGCCGCCTCAATCCCATGCCCGGGGTCGTCGTTGCCGGCGAAGCCGAGACAGCGGCGCTGCACGCCCGGGTCCGCGGCCTGGTCGCCGATTTCCTCCATGCCCGTGAGGGACGGGAGGTCAGCTTCCATCAATCGGCCACGGCGGCCCTGTTCGCCCTCGCCTTCGGACTGCGCGGAACGATCCCGCCGTCGGCCAACCTCGTGGTCACCGACCTCGACCACATGGCCAACGTTTCGCCGTGGGAGACCGTCTGGGGGGAAGGCCGGGGGCTCGAGATCCGGCGGGCCAGGGTCACGGTCGAAGGCACGCTCGACCGCGATCATCTGCTGTCGCTCGTCGACGCCCGCACCGCCCTTTTGGCCGTGACCTCGGCCTCGAACGGGACTGGGGCCCTCGTGCCGTTGAGGCAGCTCGTCGCGGCCGTTCGAGAACGCTCGCCGC
>JAPKZE010000099.1 GCA_026393955.1 Candidatus Aminicenantota bacterium | reverse complement strand
GAGCGAGCGCGACGATTTCATGGAGGACCCGCCCTCCAAGTTCTTCCGGCTCTCGCCGGGGAAGGAAGTCCGCCTCCGCTACGCCTACTTCGTCAAATGCGAAGAGGTCGTCAAGGACGCGGCCGGCAACGTCGTCGAGCTGCGCTGCACCTACGACCCGGCGACCCGGGGCGGGGATAATCCCCCGGACGGCCGCAAGGTCAAAGCCACTCTCCACTGGGTCTCGGCGCGTCATGCCATCGACGCCGAGGTCCGACTCTACGATACGCTCTTCACGGTCAGGGACCCCTCGAGCGTCGCCGAGGGCGTCGATTGGAAGGCCACGCTCAACCCCAAGTCCCTCGAGGTCATCGAGGACGCCAAGCTCGAACCGGCCCTGGCCGGGGCCGTCCCCGAGAGCCGCTGGCAGTTCGAGCGGCTGGGGTATTTCTGCGCCGACCGCCGCGATTCGAAGCCCGGCGCCCTCGTCTTCAACCGGACCGTGACCCTGCGCGACGAGTGGACCAGGATCGTCAAGGCGGGAAAGGACACCGGCTGACCGCCCGGACGCGGCGGGCCGGACCCTTCGCCCATGGAACGATTCGAGGAACCCGGACATGACGAATGACCCGAAAGACCGCGGCGCGGCCCTGGTGAAAACGTCCCTCGTCGGGGACATCCTCCACGGGCCGAGCCTTCTGACGGAAGGGGACATCTACCTTTTCAGAGAGGGCAACCACTTCAAGCTGTTCGACAAGCTCGGGGCCCACGTCGCGACGGTCGACGGCCGGGACGGCACGCATTTCGCCGTCTGGGCCCCCAACGCCAGCCGCGTTTCCGTGATCGGCGACTTCAACCGCTGGGACCCTGTTCGCCATCCCCTGGAGGCCCGCTGGGACGGCTCCGGCATCTGGGAGGGCTTCGTCCCCGGGCTGGGCAAGGGGGCTCTCTACAAGTACTCCATCACGTCGAAGCTCGACGGTTCCCTAGCGGAGAAAGCCGATCCCCTGGGATTCTATTCCGAGGCCCCGCCGCGGTCGGCCTCGGTCGTCTGGGACCTGGACTACCGCTGGTGCGACAGCGAATGGATGGCCGGCAGGGCCAAAGCCAACGGCCCGAACGCCCCGGTCTCCATCTACGAGGTCCACCTCGGGTCGTGGCGGCGCGTCCCGGAGGAGAACAACCGTCCGCTGACCTACCGGGAGATCGCCCCGCTCCTGGCCGAATACGTCCACGAGATGGGCTTTACGCACGTCGAGATCATGCCGATCATGGAGCACCCGTTCTACGGATCGTGGGGCTACCAGACCATCGGCTATTTCGCCCCGACCAGCCGCTACGGAACGCCGCAGGACTTCATGTACCTCGTGGACATGCTCCACCACTTCGGCATCGGCGTCATCCTGGACTGGGTGCCTTCGCATTTCGCCACCGACGGGCACGGCCTGGGACGGTTCGACGGCAGCCATCTCTACGAGCACCAGGACCCGCGCAAGGGCTTCCACCCCGACTGGAAGAGCGCGATCTTCAACTACGGCCGCAACGAGGTCCGCGAGTTCCTCATCAGCTCGGCCCTCTTCTGGCTGGAGCGCTACCACGCCGACGGCCTCCGCATCGACGCCGTGGCCTCGATGCTCTACCTCGACTATTCCCGGAAGGAGGGGCAGTGGATCCCCAACCGCTTCGGCGGCCGGGAGAACCTCGAGGCCCTGAGCTTCATCCGGCGCCTCAACGAAGTCGCCTACGGGACCTGCCCGGGCATCCAGACGTCGGCGGAAGAATCGACGTCCTGGCCCATGGTCACCCGGCCCGTCCATCTGGGCGGCCTGGGCTTCGGCCTCAAGTGGAAGATGGGCTGGATGCACGACATGCTCGCCTATTTCAGCAAGGACCCCCTGTTCCGCAAGTTCAGTCAAGACGACCTGACGTTCAGCATGTGGTACGCCTACACGGAGAATTTCATCCTGCCCCTGTCGCACGACGAGGTCGTCCACGGCAAGGGCTCGCTCGTGGGCAAGATGCCGGGCCTCGAGATGGAGAAGTACGCCAACCTCAAGGCCCTCTACGGGTACATGTACACCCATCCCGGCAAGAAGCTCCTCTTCATGGGCGGAGAGTTCGCCCAGTGGAAGGAATGGGCCCACGAGGAGAGCCTGGAGTGGCACGCCCTCGACCACAAGACGCACCAGGACGTCCAGCGCTGGGTCAAGGACCTCAACGCCCTCTACCGCCGCGAGCCGGCCCTCCATGAGCTCGATTTCGATCCGGCCGGGTTCGAGTGGGTCGATTTCAACGACGCCGACCACAGCGTCGTCAGCTACCTGAGGAAGGGGCGCTCGACGCCGGACCTCATCCTGGTCGTGTGCAACTTCACGCCCGTCGCCCACGGGGATTACCGCGTCGGCGTGCCGGCCGGAGGCCCGTGGAAGGAGCTCCTGAACAGCGACGCCAAGGACTACGGCGGTCGCGGCCTGGGCAACCTCGGCTCGGTCGAGGCGGTGGCCGAGCCGCGCCACGGCCGGAGCCACTCCCTGCGCCTGACCCTCCCGCCGCTGGGGGTCCTCGTCTTCAAGAGGGAGGCATGAGCCGCTTCATCTGCATCCACGGGCATTTCTACCAGCCGCCGCGGGCGAACGCCTGGCTCGAAGAGATCGAGGTCCAGGATTCGGCCGCCCCTTACCATGACTGGAACGAGCGCGTCTCGGCCGAGTGCTACGCGCCGAATTCGGCGGCGCGCATCCTCGGCGCCCGGGACCGCATCGTCGACATCGTCAACAACTACGCCTCGATCAGCTTCGACGCCGGGCCGACGCTCCTCTCCTGGCTCGAGAGGGCGAACCCGGAAGTCTACCGGGCCATTCTCGAGGCCGACAGGACGGCCCGGGACCGGTTCCACGGCCACGGGACCGCGATGGCCCAGGCCTATAACCACATCATCATGCCCCTGGCCACGAGCCGCGACAAGCGGACCCAGATCCTCTGGGGGATCCGGGACTTCGAATCCCGGTTCGGCCGGAGGCCCGAGGGGATGTGGCTGCCGGAGACGGCGGTCGACCTCGAGTCGCTCGACATCATGGCCGAGCACGGCATCCTCTACACGGTCCTCGCGCCCCACCAGGCCGCGGAGGTCCGGGAGCTCGGGGGCGGCGCGTGGACCGACGTGGGCGGGGGACGGGTCGACCCGAAAAGGCCCTACCTCTGCCGGCTCCCGTCGGGCCGGACAATCGCCCTCTTCTTCTACGACGGTCCGATCTCCCACGACCTCGCGTTCGGCGACGTCCTTCGGAACGGCGTGAAATTCGCGGAGAGGCTCGTCGCCGCCTTTTCCGGGGCAGGCGGCCGGGCCGAGCTCGTCCACATCGCGACTGACGGCGAGTCCTACGGTCACCATCACCGCTTCGGCGAGATGGCCCTGGCCTATGCCCTCCACCACATCGAAAAGAACGGGCTGGCCGAGGTCACGGTCTACGGAGACTATCTGGAGCGGTTCTCGCCGACCGACGAGATCAGGATCGTCGAGAACACCTCCTGGAGCTGTGGCCACGGCGTCGAACGGTGGCGGAGCGATTGCGGGGACTGCTCCGGCATGCAACCCGCGTGGAACCAGAAGTGGCGGGCCCCTCTGAGGGAAGCGATGATCTGGCTGGGGGACAGGGCGGCCGAGGTCTTCGAGGCCGGACTGGGCGCCTACGCGCCGGACCCGTGGGCCGTCAGGGACGATTACATCCGGCTCATCCTCGACCGTTCGCCGGGATCCGTCGAGGCCTTCTTCGCGGACCACATCAGGCGCCCGCTCTCGCCGACCGACAAGGTCCGGGTCCTCAAGCTCCTCGAGCTGGCCCGGCACGCGATGCTCATCTTCACCAGCGACGGCTGGTTTTTCGACGACATCT
>JAPKZE010000367.1 GCA_026393955.1 Candidatus Aminicenantota bacterium | reverse complement strand
TCTTCTCCAGGAATTTCTTGAAGCGGGCCCGGTAGGCCTTGTAGGCCGCGGCGCCCGCGTCGGTCAGGCGGACCAGGGTCAGGGGGATCCGCCCGCGGTAGGTCTTCTCGATGGCCACGTAGCCGGCCTCCTCCATCTTGGCCAGGTGGGACGAAAGGTTGCCCTTGGTCAGGCCGGTCTCGCGCTGGAGATAGAGGAAGTCGGCGCACTCGACGACCGAAAGGATGGCGGCCAGCGCCAGGCGGGCCGGCTCGTGGATGATCCGGTCGAGGTCGGAGAGGAGGCGGACGTCAGTGGGCATCGGGACCCTCGGAGGCGTCCGCTGCGGGGCGGGGGGACCGCTTGAGGTAGACGATCAAGGCGGCCAGGCCCGAGAGGATGACCGCGGCGCCGAAGAGCCCGTAGAAGAGGCCGACGCCTTTGAGGTCTCCGGCGCCGGCCGCGGTGAGGCCGACGCCGATGACCGCCGAGGCCGCGGCGAGGACGTGGAAGCGCAGGACGCCGGCCCTGTTGGCCATGAGCAGCATGGCGACGGCGAAGAGCAGTCCGTTCACGGCGGGGAGCATGGTCCTGACCGACGGCGAGAGGCCGTAGAGGACGGCGAGCGAAGCGCCGATCAGCCCGCCGGCGAGCGCGGCCGCGGCCCGGCGCTTCGGGTTCGGCTCCTTTTTCTTGAAGGAGACGTAGCCGGTGCGAGGATAGGTGATCCGCTGCTTGAGGAACCGGACGACGCGGCCGACGACGACACCGGCCGAGACGATGACCAGGACGAACAGGGCGCTCAGCACCGCTCCGAGACCGGAACCCTCCGGGGCGGCGGCCTGGGCGAAGAGCCAACCGCCGAGGAACACGAAGAAGGCGCCGAGGGCGATCTCCAGGAGCCCGTCGTCGTAGAAGCTCCGGACCGTCCGCTTTTCGATCTTTTCGATGTCGACCATGCGATGTCTCCTTTATGGTTTGCTAAACAAACTAGTCTGTATAATAACATGAATTCCGGCCGTGTCAAGCCCTCTCGAAAAAAATATTTGCCCATCTCCCGATGACGGGTCGCTCCCCGGAGTCCGCTCCCTGCCGGCCCGGCCTTGAACGCGGGGACTTCCTGGAATATGTTAGGCGGGAATCACCGACCCGGAGGACCGTCCATGGCCATCGAAAGGATCGAGATCGATCTCCTCAAGCTCCCCTACGTCCACTTTTTCGAAACGAGCTTCGGCCGGTCCTTCGATCGGGCCTTCAGCCTCGTCCGGGTCTTCGAGGACGGTGTCTGCGGCTGGGGCGAGTGTGTCGCCGAGGAAGCGCCGCTCTACAGCGGCGAAACGACGGAGACCGCCTGGCATGTCATGAAGGACTTTCTCATTCCGCTGGTCATGCGCAAGGGCCTGGTCGAGCCCGAGGATTACGCTCGCGAGGCCGCCGTCTTCCGGGGCAACCGCATGGCCAAGGCCGGGATCGAGCTGGCCCTCTGGGACCTCAAGGCGAAAAAGGCGGGCGTCCCGCTCCACAGGCTTTACGGCGGGGTGCGGACGGAGATCGCCGCCGGGGTGAGCTGCGGCATCGAGGATTCGATCCCCGACCTCGTCAAGGGTGTCGGACGCTACCTCGACGAGGGCTACAAGAGGATCAAGATCAAGATCAAGCCGGGCTGGGACGTCGCGGCCTGCGCCGCCCTCCGCGACCGCTTCCCCGGCATCATGCTCCAGGCCGACGCCAACGGCGCCTACAGATTCGAAGACAAGGAGACGCTCAAGGCCCTCGATGCCTTCGACCTGCTCATGATCGAACAGCCCTTCGCGCCCTATGACCTCTGGGACCATGCCAAGCTTCAGCGGGAGATGACGACGCCGCTCTGCCTCGACGAGAGCGTCCTGTCGTTCGAAACGGCCCGCGCGGCCCTGGAGATGGGCAGCTGCCGCGTCATCAACATCAAGGTCGGGCGGGTCGGCGGCTTCGTCGAGACGCGCCGGATCCACGACTTCTGCGAATCGAGCGGAGTGCCGGTCTGGTGCGGCGGCATGCTCGAGTCGGGCATCGGCCGGGCCCACAACCTCCACATCGCCACTCTGCCGGATTTCAAGTATCCGAACGACCTCAGCGCCAGCCGCCGCTATTACAGGGAAGACCTGATCGATCCGTTCATCGAGCTCAGCGGGCCGGGGACCATCCGCGTGCCCGACGGACCCGGCATCGGCGTCAATCCGGTCGAGGAGCGCATCGCCAAAGCCTCGCTCCGCCGGGAAGCCTTCAAGCCTGCCTAATAAAAAGAACGGACCTGAAAAAGAACGGACCTGGTCTTCGCAAATCGCCATATCAGCAGCTGGTTTTGCGAAGACCAGGTCCGTTCTTTTTCGTTCTTTTTGCTTAAGCCTGGCGGATGCCGCCGGGATCGATCCCCGCGCCGCAGGCCGGGCAGACCTTCCAATCGTCCTGGACCGGCTTGCCGCAAGCCGGGCAGGTCTTCTTCAGGGCCTTCCCGCAATAAGGGCAGAATTCGAAGCCGGGACCGAGCGGCTTGCCGCAGCCGCCGCACTTCTCGAGCGGGCTGACGGGCGCCGGCGTGGCCGGCTCACCCCGGTCCCGCCGCCGGGTCGGCGTTTCGGAGCGGACGATGGCGAAGATGAGCAGTCCAATGACGTTGCCGATGAGGACCAGCAGCAGCCACAGGATGCCGCTCATGCCCCGCTTCTCGGCGTCCCGGTAGACCCAGATGAGGACCGCTCCCCAAAGGACGATGAACGCGGCCGGGAGGAGCAAGAGGGCCAACCGGCCGATCGGTCCGAATCCGTGTAAGAACCCACTGATGGACGGGCCCGCCTCACCGGCCGAACGGGCGATTCCGGGGAGCACGCCGAAGGGGAGCAGGAAGAACACCGACCGGAAGGCGAAAAGAGCCAGGACGACGACGATGACCACGAGGGCGATCGTTTTTCCGTTGTTCGAGTTGGTCATGGAAACCTCCTGATGATCAGGCGCTCTCGGAGGCGCCCCGCCGCGCCCGGACCGTCCGCAGGACGACCGGGGCGAAGAGGAGCGTGAGCGCGCTCTGGATGATAATGAGAACGGCCGCCAGCCCGGCGACGGGCAGATCGGCCAAGGTCATGTCGGGGGTGACGCCGGCCAGGGAAACGGCCAGCCAGAGGCCCGTGGCGACGGCGACCAGGGCCATCGCGACCAGGACCCACGCCGGCAGCACGGCCGGCCGGGCCTCGGGCGCGCTTTCGAGGAGCAAGCGGCGCGTCTTTCGGACAAGCGCGTCCGGAGGCTCCGGCCAGCGCAGGGCCGCGGTCTCCGCGCGGATCGCGAGGCGGTCGGCGGCGAAGGCCCGGCAGCGCCCGCAGTCGCGGCGATGCTCTTCGACGAGGCTCCGCTCGCCGGCCGCGAGTTCCCGGTCTTCGCCCGCGAGCGCCAGCAATTCGACATCCCGGCAGCTCGGCCTGGTGGTCATGTCCGTCCCTCCTCGAAGATCGGTCCGGTCTCCTTGACCGGCCTGAACTCGGCCATGTCCTTCCGCAGCCGCTTGACCGCCCGATGAAGGAGCGTCCGGACGGTGGCTTCGGGGATGCCGAGAACGCGCGCGATCTCGTCGTGCTTGAAGCCCTCGATGTCCTTGAGGACGAAGACCCGGCGCTCCTTGCCGGGCAGCCGGGCCATCGCCCGGCGCAGACAGAGGCGGATGTCCGACCGCGCCGCGCCGTCCTCGCCGGGGCCGTCCTCCATGGATCTCTTTCTCTCGCTGAGGAAAAGCCGCCGGACCCGCTTTTTCCGGAGCTGGTCCCTGTGAGCGTTGGCGGCGATGGCGAAGAGCCAGGCCCTGGCCTCGCTCCCCCGCGGCTCGACCCCCTCCGCGGCCGCCCGATAGGCCCGGAGCCAGGTTTCCTGGAACAGGTCCTCGGCGTCCCCGGCGTCCCGGGTGAGGGCGCGGGCGAATCGGTAGATGTGCGGCGTGTACATATCGTAGATCTCGTCGAAGATGGTCATGTCTTTGTCCGTCTTCACTCCATAGGACGCGCAACCGGCGGAAACGTTTCAGGCACACTTCACCGCCCGCGGGGGGCGGCCCCCGTCAGACGGCTTCCGGCGGCGGTTCCTCTAGGCTTCGGCCGTGAAATGCTCGGCCAGGATGTCTTGGGCCTCCGCAGCGCGGTCCCCGGGGACGAGAACGGACGCGACGCCCATCCCGTCGACGGTCATCCCGAGAACCTTGCCGACGGCTTCGGCGCTGACCCTGGCCGGGATGCCGAAGGACTCGAGCATGTTCTTGAGGATCTCCGCCTCCGTGACTCCGTTCGACCTGTGGACGATGACCCAGTTCATGTCTTCATCATAGCACTTTGACCGGCCGGCTTGAACTCCCCCCGGCGCTGGGGTATCTTTCACCCGTGAAGTACGGCGCCCACTGCTATCTCTTCACCCGGAGCTGGTCGGACGCCGACGTCCGCTTCCTCGATCTCGCCCGCGAGCTGGGCCTCGACATGTTCGAGCTCTCGGTCGGCGACGACGTCGTCTTCGACCCGCGCCGGACCGCCCGGCGGGCCGCCGCACTCGGCCTCGACCTCGTCGTCGGGCCCGGCGGGTTCTGGCCGCTCGACGCCGACCTGGCCTCGGACGACGCCGCCGACCGGGCCCGCGGCCTGGCCTGGCACAAGCGCCAGGTCGACCTGGCCGCCGAGCTCGGCGCCTGGGCCTACGCCGGCTGCCTCTACGCGCATCCGGGCGTCGTCAAGCGCCGCCGTCCCCCCGCCGACGAGCTGCCGCGCGCCGCCGAGGGCCTGAACGCCCTGGCCGAATACGCCGCCCCGCGCCGGGTCACCCTGGTCCTCGAGCCGATGAGCCGGTTCCGGACCCACCTCGTCAACACGCCGGACCGGCTTATGCAGCTCATCGCCCTCTCCGACCACCCCGCTCTCCGGGCCACATTCGACACCTATCACGCCGTGACCGAGGTCCGCGATTACGCCGCGGGCCTGCGCGCCCTCGGCCCGCGCCTGGCCCTCGTCCACGCCTGCGAGAACGACCGGGGCGTCCCCGGCGGCGGGCTCGTCCCGTGGGAGACCGTCTTCCGGACGCTGGCCGAGATCGGCTTCGACGGCACGGTCGGCCTGGAGACCTACAACACCGGGTTGGGGGATTTCGCCTTCGAGCGCGGCATCTTCCAGGACCTCTGCCCGGACGGCCGCGCCTTCGTCGAAAGGGGGACGGCTTTCCTGCGCGGGCTGGAGCGGCGCTTCGCCGCCCCTACTTCCCGGCGTCCTTGATGGCCTTGATGTAGTCCTCGACCTGCTTGCGCAGTGTTTCCTGCTCGATCTTGGGCAGAACGGCCTCGAAGACGCCCCGGGCCTTGGCCGGCTCGCCGCTGTTGAGCAGGGCGATGCCCAGGTTGATCTGGAGATTGACGTCGCCGGGCGTGAGGACCAGGCCGGCCTGGAAGCTCCCGGCCGCCTCGGCGAAGCGGCTGAGCTGGTTCAGGATGACGCCCTTGAGATTGTAAGCGCCGGCGTTCTTGCCGTTCTTCTGGATGGCCTTGAGGGCGTAGTCCAGGGCTTCGTCGTACCGGCGCTCGTTGTAGCAGAGCTTGCCGAGATAGAAGGCGGACTCGTAGGCGCCGTCGAGGGCTAAAGACCTTTTCAGGGCCTCTTCGGCCTTGGCCGTCTCTTTGATCTCGACCAGGGACAGGCCGAGGCCCCGCTGGACGTCCGCGTTATCCGGCTTGAGCGCGGCGGCCTTGGTGTAGGCCTCCGCGGACTGGGCGAAATCGGCCTTGGCGTAATAGGCGTTGCCGAGCAGGTTCCAGCCGTTGAAGAAGCTCGGATCGAGGGCGACGGCCTGGTTACCGTAGCGGACGGCCTCGTCGGGCAGGCCGTAACGCAGGGCGATGAGGCCCATCTCGTATTGGGCCTGGGGGTCCTTGTCTTCGGAGGTCTTCTTTTTCTTCTGCGGCTCGCCGGCCGAGGCGTACGCCAGGGCCGCGGCCGCCATCAGCAAGACGGCGAATCCGGCCAGCAGGGCCTTGGCGGGTCGTCGGCGGGTTCTCATGGGACCTCGGTGAACTATGATGGCACATCGTCCCCGGACGGTCAAACCACCCCCGGGGCCGGGCCCTTTACGCCCCCGGCCTCGCGTGCTAGATTAGCCCCGCGGCCCGGCGGACGTCGCGGCCAGCCCCCTGGGAAGGAGAACACCTATGGACCTTCGCAAAGCGATGTGCCTGGCTATCGTCCTGGCGGCGGGCGCCGGATTTGCCCTCGCCGCGCCCCAGGCTCCGCCGGCGAGCGCCGCGGCCGGCCAGCCGACGCTAGAGGTCGTCCCGACCGCGCTCCTCGTCCATGACGGGGCGGCGGTGAAGAGGCTGGTCCGGCTCGTCGTCGACATGCCGGCGGGCGGCCGGGCCGAGGCTGCGGTCAAGGCCTGGGTCGGCGGCCAGCCTGTCGTTCCGGCCCCGGGGGCTTTCCCCCTCGGCCCGGGCAAGAACGGCTTCGATGTGAAGCTCCCGGAGGCCGCCAAGCCGGTCAAGGCCCGCTTCGAGGTCCGCTACACCGCCGCTTCCGGACCGGTCTCGCTCAGCCGCGAGATCACCCTCGCGCCCGCCCGCCGCTGGAGCGTCTATCTCTTCCACCATTCCCACACGGACATCGGCTACACCGAGCTCCAGACACGCGTCGCCAAGAACCATGTCGAATACCTCGACTCCGTCATCAAGTACTGCCGGGAGACGGACGGCTATCCCGACGACGCCAAATTCCGCTGGAACATCGAGGTCACCTGGGCCCTGGAGAACTTCATCAAGACGCGGCCGGAGGCCGACGTCAAGGCCCTCGTCGATCTCATCCGCTCGGGCCGGGTCGAACTGGGGGCCCTCTATCTCCAGGTTTCGGATTGCTTCGCCCACGAGGAGATCGTCCGGTCGGTCGACGCGGCCGTCGCGCTGGCCCGCCGCTACGGCTTCGACATCCGTTCGGCCATGAACGACGACGTCAACGGCTTTGCCTGGTCCCTGCCGCAGATCTTCAAGCAGGCCGGCGTCCGCTACTTCGCCACCGGCATCAACGAGACCCGCTCCAAGGCCCCGCTCCGCCGGCCCAACGCCTTCTGGTGGGAATCGCCCGACGGCAGCCGCATCCTCCACTGGAACGGCGAGCACTATCTCTTCGGCAATTACGAGCTCCTCCTCCACGAGGCGGTCGACCGCAGCGCCCCGAAGGTGGGCGAGTACCTGGCCAAGCTCGAGGCCCGCGGCGACTATCCTCAGGACATCATCGCCTTCAACGTCGGGGCCTGGACGACGGACAACTGCCCGCCCGGCCGTCAGCTTTCCGACCGGGTCAAGGAGTGGAACGAGCGTTTCGAATCGCCGAAGCTGCGGCTGGCCACGATGCGGGAGTTCTTCGAGCGGATAGAAAAGGACTACGGCGCGAAGCTCCCGGTCCACAAGCTCGGCTGGCCCGACTACTGGACCGACGGCGTGGGCTCGACGTCCTTCGAGACCGGGCTCAACCGGATCGCCCACAACGAGATCCTGACGGCGGAGAAGGTCGCGGCGGTCGCGGCCAAGCTCGATCCGGCCGGGGCGTTCCTCTTTCCGGCCGACGAGATCCGGTCCGGCCACGCCGCGGCCATGCTCTACGACGAGCACACCTGGGGTGCCTACAATTCGATCGACGCGCCCTGGTCGGAGCTGGCCCGCGGCCAATGGGCGGCCAAGAGCAGCTTCGCCTACGACGCCCGGGAGACGTCGCGGACCCTGTTGCGCCGCGGAACCGAGGCCCTGTCCGGGCTCATCGCCGCCGTCGGCCCGTATGAATTCGGCGTTTTCAATCCGCTTTCATGGACGCGGACGGATATCGTCCGCATCACGCTTCCGGCGGGCCCGCTGCGCGAGGCCAAGGGCCGGCTCCGGGTCATCGACCGCCGGACGGGACAGGACGCGAAGTTTCAGATGCAGGGGGAGGATGCCCTGATCGTTCTCGCCCCGGACATCCCGGCCTTGGGATTCGCCCTCTTCGCCGTGGAGGCCTCCGGAGCGGCGCCGAGCCCGGCGTCCGCGAGCCCCGGGGGGACCATCGAGAACAGGTTCTACCGCGTCAAGGTCGATCCCAAGACGGGCGGCATCACCAGCCTCTTCGACAAAGAGCTCGGCCGCGAGCTGGTCGACCCGGCTTGCCCCTGGCCGCTCAATACCTATATCTATGAGCAGCCCGAGGGCGGCCGCGCGGCCGTCGACGATATGACCAAGCGGGCCACGTTCCGTCGCTGGGCCGCGGAGACGGCCAAGGTCGAAGCGGGGGAGCGCGGCCCGGTCTCGGCCAGCCTGGTCGTGCGCAGCGCGCCCAAGATGTGCGCGTCGCTCGAGCAGAGGATCGTCCTCTACGACGATGTCAAGCGCATCGACCTCGTCAACGTCCTGGACAAAGAAGAGACCTTCCACCCCGAGGCCGTCTATTTCGCCTTCCCGTTTGCCGTCGGGCCCGGCGCTGCCGCGCCGGGCGTGAGGTTCGAGATCGCCGGCGCCGACATGGCCCCGGGCACGGAGCAGCTCCCGGGCACGACGCTCGACTGGCAGACCGCCCAGCACTGGGTCGAGTTCTCCGGGCAGGACGCCCGGGTCGTCTGGTCGCCGGTCGAGGCGCCGCTCGTCCAGTTCGGCGACATCAACACGGGGAAATGGCAGAAGACCTTCAGCCCGGCCAACGCCTGGGTCTTCTCCTATGCCATGAACAACTACTGGATGACCAACTTCAAGGCCAGCCAGGAGGGGCGGGTGGAGTTCCGCTACAGCCTGACGAGCACGGCCCCCGTCCCGGCCGCCGCTGGCGCGGGACCCGCGTCCGACCGCGTCGCGTCGACGCGCTTCGGCTGGGAGGTCCACACACCGCTCGTGACGGCCTGGATCCCGGCCGGCAACAAGGGCCCGATCACGGCGGCGGAGGCTCCAGCCCTGTCCGTGGACGTCCCCAACGTCATCGTCCAGGCGCTCTGGCTCGACGAGGACGGCACGGCGGTCGCGCGGCTCCGCGAGATCGCCGGCCAGCCCGCGGAGGGCCGCCTGTCGAGCGCCGTCTTCCTGGAAGCCGGGTCCATTCCTATCCGGCTCAAGCCGTTCGAGATGCAGACCGTGAGGCTAAAGTAAGATAAGATGGGGTCAAACCTTAATTCTTATAATTTTCGGAGCTCCCGCCGCCCCACTGAATTTCTTCGGCCCGTCGCGCCGGGCGAAAATTATATGAATTAAGGTTTGACCCCGTCCGGCTTGCCGGGAGGGGACGTTCGGCCTACAATAAAGGCCCGCGAAAGGAATTCATGGACAAGATGCCGCTGACCGACGGGGAGATCGCCCAGCTGCGCCGGCGCGAAGCCGCGATCCTCGCCCGCCTCGACCTCCTCAAGCGAACGATGAGCGAGACC
>JAPKZE010000310.1 GCA_026393955.1 Candidatus Aminicenantota bacterium | reverse complement strand
CATGTTCTCGTCGACGTGGACGACCGACCCGTCCTGGATGTTCGAATCCTCGCCGATCTCGATCCCGGCCCCCGCCATGTCCGCGCGGAGGACGCAGTTGTACCAGATGCTGGCGCCCTTGCGCACGGTGACCCGGCCGATGATGACCGCACCGGGCGCCACCCAGGCGCCGTCCTCGATGACCGGCCGCTCGAGCTTATCCGATATCCCGTGTTCACCCATGGTCGAAGCTCCTTTTATGAAGGGGGAGTCATTCTAGCACGCCGTCTTTGCTGCGCCAAGAACCCAAGAAGGGGTCAAAACTTAATTCTTATAATTTTCACCCCCTTGCCGCATGGGATTCAGAGGCTCGAGCCACCCGCTCCTCGATGGGGACCTCATTGAGCTGAAAATTATAAGAATTAAGGTTTGACCCCCTCTTTTTTCTTGCATTCCGCGGGCCGCCAGTCTATAATTCTTAGCATTCCACTAGGATTAATTTTCCTCGGGTGGGAATTCCCCGATAGTTGGAGGCTTTCATGTCTGTTGCCGGCGGTTTCACCGATAACGCGCTCAAGATCCTCAAGGCCCGCTACTTCCTGAAGGACGATAAGGGCGGGTTCGTCGACAAGGCCCCTGAGGACCTCTTCCGGCGCGTCGCCGACTACGTGGCCACGGCCGAGAAGGGCAAGGCCGAACGCAGGAAATACGCCCAGGCCTTCCTCCGGATCATGGCCGACCGCGACTTCCTGCCCAACAGCCCGACCCTGACCGGCGCCGGCCGGGGCATGTGCCTGAGCGCCTGCTTCGTCCTGCCCATCGAGGACTCCCTCGACCACATCTTCGAGACGGTCAAGAACGCCGCCCTCGTCCACAAGGAGGGCGGCGGCACCGGCTTCGATTTCAGCCGCCTCCGGCCCAAGGGCAGCTTCGTCCGCAAGACCCAGGGCGTCGCCTCCGGGCCCCTCTCCTTCCTCAAGGTCATCGATTCCGCGACCGAGGCCGTCAAGCAGGGCGGAACCCGCCGCGGCGCCAACATGGGCATCCTCCGGGTCGACCACCCCGACATCGAGGAGTTCATCCAGATGAAGCTCGACGGGGCGTCGGTCGCGAACTTCAACATCTCCGTCGCCATCACCGACGCTTTCATGGCCGCGTTCGACGCCGGAACCGAGTACGACCTCGTCGACCCCCACCTCGGCACGGTGGCCGGCCGCAAGGACGCCCGCAAGGTCTTCCAGCTCATCGTCGAGTCCGCCTGGGCCGTCGGCGACCCCGGCCTGATCTTCATCGATCGGGTCAACGCCGGCAACCCGACCGCCGGCCTCGGCCCCATCCGGGCGACCAACCCCTGCGGCGAGCAGCCGCTGCACGATTACGAGTCCTGCAACCTCGGCTCCATCAACCTGGCCAACTTCCATAGCGCCAAGGCCAAGGACCATTTCGACTGGGCCCGGTTCGCCTCCGTCGTCCGCCTCGGCGTCCGCTTCCTCGACGACGTCATCGACGTCAACCGCTACCCGCTGCCCCAGATCGACCGGACGACCCGGGCCTCGCGCCGCATCGGCCTCGGCGTCATGGGCTGGGCCGACCTGCTCCTGCTCATGAAGCTCCGCTACGACTCGCCCAAGGCCCTGGCCCTGGCCGGCAAGGTGGCCGGCTTCCTCCGCGCCGAAGCCACGGCCGCCTCACGCGACCTGGCCGCCGAGCGGGGCTCGTTCCCGGCCATCGCCTCGTCCGTTTATAAGGGCGGCCGGATGCGTAACGCGACCGTCTTCACCATCGCCCCGACCGGGACGATCTCGCGCATCGCCGGCTGCTCCTCGTCGATCGAGCCCGTCTTCGCCTTCGAGGTCGTCTCGAAGATCATCGACTCCGAGCTCAAGGACATCCATCCCCTCTACGCCGCCTGGAAAGAGAAGAACCCCGACAAGCCGCTGCCCGACTACTTCCGGTCCGCCCACGAGATCGCGCCGGAGTGGCACATCAAGACCCAGGCGGCCTTCCAGAAGCATGTCGACAACTCCGTTTCCAAGACCATCAACTTCCCCCACGAGGCCTCGGTCGAGGACGTCGAGAAGGCCTACCGCCTGGCCTGGGACCTGGGCACCAAAGGCATCACCATCTACCGCGACGGTTGCCGCGAGAGCCAGGTCCTCTACAAGAACGGCACGGAGATCAAGCACCCCGAGGGCCGCCCCGATTCGCTCCCCTCGGTCACCGACAAGATCAAGACCGGCTTCGGCAACCTCTACGTGACCATCTCTTTCCACAACCAGAAGCCGTTCGAGGTCTTCGCCTCGATCGGCAAGAGCGGCTACTCGACCATGGCCGACGCCGAGGCCCTCGGCCGGCTCATCTCGACCGCCCTTCGCAGCGGCGTCGAGGCCGAGGAGGTCATCACCCAGCTCAAGGGCATCGGCGGCTCCGAGCCCATCTTCACCGAGGGCGGCCTCATCCAGTCCATCCCGGACGCCATCGCCAAGGTCCTCGAGAAGCACTTCGGCGAGGTCAAGCACAACGCCAAGGACTTCTACACCGTTCGGTGCAAGATCTGCGGCGCCCTTCTCCCCGACGAGAAGTGCCCCGTCTGCAACAACTGCGGCTGGAGCAAATGCGCATGAACCCGGCAACCCCCGCTCCCTCGTCCTTCTCCATGGACCCGGTCCACCTCCTCTATATCGGGGGCATCCTCATCGGCGCCATTCTGCTGGGGGTCGTCGTCCAATGGCTCCTGGTGCGGAAGCTCCATCGGCTGGCCAAGAGCACGGTCACCTTCTGGGACGATGTCCTGATCGAATCGCTGAAGGGCATCATCGTCCTGTGGTTCTGTCTGCTCGGGCTGGCCGTCATCCTCAAGCTCGTTCCGCTTAAGCCCGAGATCCTGATCCCCGTCCGCCGTGGCCTCGGCGTCCTGGGCATCGTCTCCGCCGTCATATTCTTCTCCCGGCTGGCCCGCAAGGTCATCTATTTCTATATCGACCGCATCGTCGATGTGCCGACGATCCTGTTCAAGAACTTCGCCACGGTCATCATCTACCTCCTGGGCTTCCTCGTCACCCTCGACTATGTCGGCGTCTCCATCACCCCGCTGGTCACGGCCCTGGGCGTCAGCGGCGTGGGCTTCGCCCTGGCCATGCAGGACACCCTGTCGAACCTCTTCGCCGGGCTGAGCATCCTCATGAGCCG
>JAPKZE010000282.1 GCA_026393955.1 Candidatus Aminicenantota bacterium | reverse complement strand
CGGAACCGTCGACATCGGCGGCAAGCCCGAATTCGCCGTTACCGACGGAGAAGGCACGATCTACGTCAACAACGAGGACGGGAGCGAGGTCGTCGCCTTCGATGCCAAGTCCCTCGAGATCAAGAAGAGGTGGTCGATCGCTCCGGGAGAAGGCCCCAGCGGACTGGCCATCGATCTCAAGCACAAGCGCCTGTTCAGCGTCTGCGACAAGGTCATGGTCGTTTCGGACTTCGAGAACGGGAAGGTCGTGACGACGGTCCCGATCGGCGACGGCCCGGACGCCGTCCGCTACGATCCGGGGACCGGGCTCGTCTTCGCCTCGAACGGCGGGGGCACCCTGACCGTGGTCAAACAGGGATCCGCCGACGCGTACACCGTCCTCGAAACGGTCCCGACGGCCCGCGGGGCCCGGACCATGGAGCTCGATCCCAAGACGCACCACGTCTTTGTCGTGACGGCCGAATACGGCCCGGCTCCCGCGCCGACGCCGGAGCAGCCGAGGCCGCGGCCCACGGTCGTTCCCGGCTCCTTCATGGTGCTCGAGTTCGGGAAATAGCGTCAGCCCGACTTGCGCCGGCCGACCATCAGGTAGTAGATCGTCGGCGTGGCGATGAGCGAAAGCAGCACGGAGATGCAAAGGGCCCCGATGACCGCGATGGCCAGAGGCTTCAACATGTCGGCGCCCGAGCCGACGCCGTAGGCGAGGGGCAGCATCCCGAGGGCCGCGGCCATCGACGTCATCAGGACGGGTCGCAGCCGCCGCCTCCCCGAGCGGACGAGGGCCTCGGCCAGGTCCAAGCCCTGGGCCCGGAGCTCCTTGACGAAATCGAGCATCAGGATGCCGTTCTTGGCCACGATGCCGACCCCGATGATGGCGCCCAGCAGGGAGACCACGTTGAGGGACGTCCCCGTGATCCAGAGGGCCAGGATCGTCCCGAACATGGCTAGGACCGCTCCGAAGACGATGGCCGCGGGCTCGGCGAAGGAGCCGAATTCGAGGATGAGGACGGTGAAGACGAGGAAGATGGCCATGAGCAGGACGACGACGAGATTGCGGAACGACTCCTGCTGCTGCTCGTAGAGGCCGCCGTACTCGACCGTGCCGGCCGGGATGGTCGGGTCCTTTTTGAGCGCGCTCCGGATCTCGGCCATGGCACTGCCCATGTCCCGGCCTTCGAGCCGGGCCGTCACGGCGACGTCCTGACGGAAGTCGTCGCGCCGGAGCTCGAGCTGTCCCGGCTCCTCGACGACGTCGGCGACCTGCCCGAGCTGGACGAGCGCGCCGTCCGCGGTCCGGAGCGGCAGGACCCGGAGCTTCTCGAGCCTGTCGATGGCTCCCGGCTCGGCCTTGACCCGGATCTCGACCACCCTGTCGCCTTCGAGGACGGTCGACGCCGTCTCGCCCAGCATGGCCGCGTTCAGGGCGGCCCCGATCGCCTCGGCGCTGAGGCCGAACCGCTCGGCGTCGACGGAGCGGACCCGGAAGCTGATGGTCGGCCCGGTGTAGATGAGCCCGTTGAAGACGTCCACGACGCCCGGGACCTTCTCGAGCTCGGCGGCCACCTGGGGGGCTTTCGCCTTCAAGTAGGCCGTATCGGTCGAAAAGAGGCGGACCTCGATCGGTTCCGGCGCGTACATGAGATCGCCGATGAGGTCGCCGAGGATGCCGGGGAATTCCCAGAGGATGTCGGGCAGGGCGGCGTTCAGCCGGTGCCGAAGCTCGCTCAGGACCTCCTGGGTCGACCGCTTGCGGTCGGGCTTGAGCTTGAGGAGGAAATCCCCGTTGTTCGGCTCGGTGATGAACAGCCCCAACTGGGCCCCGGTCCGGCGGGAGTAGCTCTCGAGCTCGGGGACGGAGCGGATGATGTCCTCCGCGTACCGGAGCTGACGGTGGGTCTCGGCCAGGCTGGTCCCCGGCGGCGTGAGGTAGTCGATGACGAACCCACCCTCGTCCATGGGCGGCAGGAACTCGCTCTCGAGCCCCCCGACGAGGACGATGGCCAGGACGATGATGCCGGCGCATGCCGCGATGGTCAGCCACCGCCGCTTGAGGGCGGCCCGGACCCCCGTCTCATAGAGGGCGATGACCTTCTGCAGCAGCGGCCCGCCGTGGTCTTCGCGCGGCGCGCCCGCCTCCCCGCCCCGGGTGCGGAGCAGCCAGGCGGCCAGCGACGGCGTCAGCGTCACGGCCAGGACGAGCGAGGTCAGCAGGGCGACGACCATGGTCAGGGCTAGGGCACGGAAGAAGACCCCGGTGATGCCCCCCAGGAAGGCCAGGGGAATGAACACCACGACCGGGGTCAGGGTCGAGCCGATGAGGGGACGGACGATCTCGCCGAGGGCCGCCCGGACGGCGGTCAGGCGGTCCCCCGCCGCCCGGCGCTTGGTGTGGATGGCTTCGACGACGACGATGGCGTCGTCGATGACCAGGCCGATGGCGGCGGCGATGCCTCCCAGGGTCATCAGGTTGAACGACAGCCCGGCGGCCTTGATCGAGAGGAGCGTCACCAGGACCGTCACCGGGATGACCAGGATGGCCACGAAGGTCGTCCGCCAGTTCTTCAGGAAGAAGAACAGGATGAGGACGGACAGGGCGAGCCCGAACAGGATGGCTTCCCAGACGCTCCGGACGGAGGCCCGGACGAGAAGGGATTGATCGTAGAAGAAGGCCAGCTTCAAGTCGGGCGGCAGCTCGCGCTTCAGGACCTTGAGGTCATCGGTCAGCTGCTTGGCGATGTCGAGGGTGCTGCCGTCGGGCTGGCTGTAGATGTTGATGAGCACGGCCTCTTGGCCCTCGGCCGTGACGTAATTGAACACCGGCTCCGGACCGCGCACGACCCGGGCGAAATCGCGGACCAGGACGGGGTGCCGGCCGGCGACGGCGACCGGGAAGCTCTCGATGTCGGCGATCGAGTGGACCCGGCCGTCGACGACGGCCAGGTAGAGCATGCGGTTCTCCTCGTGGAGCCCGGTCGAGCTCACGAGATTGTTCCGGTTGAGGGCCTCCGTCACCTCGGCCATGGTCAGCCCGGCGGCCTGGAGACGGATCGGATCGACGATGATGTGGTATTCCGGCGTGCGGCCGCCGACGAGGTCGACCCGGGCGATACCCGGGATCTGGAGGAACCGGGGCTTGAGCTCGTAGCGGGCCGTCTCCCAGAGGTCGATGAGGCTGCGCTTCGGGCTGGTCAGGCTGACCCCGATGATGGGGAAATTCGAGAAGGTCACCCGGTAGACCTCGGCCTCGGCCGTGGACGGCAGCGTGGCCCGGATCTGGGACAGCCGTCCGAGGACATAGAGCTCGGACTGGATCATGTCGACTTTCCAGTTGAAGAAGACGTTGACCTCCGCCGAGCCCCGGCCCGTGGCCGAGCGGATCATGCGCACGCCGGGGATGTCCTTCATGCCCTCTTCGATGGGCCGGGTGATGGTCGCCATCATCTCGTCTGCCGGCATGACGCCGTTGTCGACGAGGATGACGACCCGGGGGAAATTCGTCTGCGGGAACACCGACGACGGGATGGTCAGGGCCGCGTAGATCCCGGCCAGGCAGAGGGCGACGCTGATGAAGACGATCGGCAGGGCATGGCGGGTGGCGAAACGGCCGAGGGCGGATTCTTTGCTCATGGACCCTATTTGCCGTCGATGATGTGGATCTTCGTTTCGCCGGCCATGTTGGAAGCGTCGGTCGTGACGATGACCAGGCCTTCCGTCAGTCCCTCTCCCTCGACCTCGATCAGGCCGGCGTCGCGGAAACCCGCCCGGACCGGTTTCGGCACGGCCTTGTCCCCCTCGACGACCATCAGCACCGTCCCGCCCTCGGGTCCC
>JAPKZE010000240.1 GCA_026393955.1 Candidatus Aminicenantota bacterium | reverse complement strand
CGCGTCCGTCCGGCAGCTCTGCAGAAAGATGTGGCCGTAGACCTTGGCGTCGCCGACCATGTTGTCGATGATGCAGTACTCGTTCGGCTGGTGCGCGGTCTCGTCCAGCTTGGACCAGCAGGCCGCCGGGAAGCCGGCCCTTCGGAAGACCGCCGCCACCGTCCCGCCGCCGATGCCCATGGCTTTGGCATCTTTGTGGTAGACGGCCTTGATGGCCTTCTTGAGCGACTGGACGACGGGGGCCTGGGGCGAGGTGGGCGGCGCGGCCGGGGCCGCCTGCTGGACCTCGGTGTGGATCTTGACCTTGAGCTTCTTCTCGATCCCGGCGGCGATCTTCTGGATGGTCTTCTCGACCTCGCGGACCTCGAACTGCGGCAGGATCCGCGAATCCATGTAGAAGACGTCCTCGCCCGGGATGGTGTTGACGTTCGGGACGTTGGCCTCCTTCTTCGTCGGTTCGAAGGTGGAGATGGGCGGATCGAAGAGCTTGTCCTTGGCCTGGTAGAGCTTGTAGAGGTCGTTCAGGGCGGCGATGAAGAAGCTGGCCGCCTTGAAGCTGTTCGGCTGCCCGTCTCCTCGTCGGCGACCAGGGCGATGCCGATGTCGCAGTTGGGCTCGATGCCCTCGGCTCGGAGGGCCTTGACGGCGAAGAGCGAGGCGACCATGTCCTGCTGGTTATCCTCGACGCCGCGGCCGTAGACCCGCCCCTTCTCCACCCAGGCTTTATAGGGATTGCCGTGCCAAAGGGACATCTCGCCGGGCGGGACGATGTCCGTGTGGGTCATGATCCAGACCGTGGAGGCCGAGCTCTTGCCCCGGTAGTGGGCCAGGACGTTGGGGCGGTAGCCGTCCGGCGCGTCGAGGTCCGGGGCCTTGATCAGGGCGATGTCGATGAAGCCGTTGTCCTTCAGCCACTCGACCAGGAAGTCGGCCTTCTTGGCCTCGCCTTCGCCGCCGCTTGAGGGCGCGATGGCCGGGAGGGCGCACAGGCGCATCTGGAGATCGACCATCTCGTCGCGGAAGCTCTCGATCCGGCGGGCCAGCTTATCGAAATTCGATGTGGGATTCATGCGCGGACTCCTCAGGGCGGACATACCGGCGAAATCTTACCATGGAGGGGCTAAAAATCAAAGCCGCCCGGCCCTCAACGGCCAGGGGGGATGCGGTCGCGGCGGAGCATGCGGACACCGATGAAGCCGTACTGGACCCAGGAGGAGGCTGTGAGCAGGGCGGTCAGGACATAGAGCCAACCCAGGGACTCGGGGGACTTGCCCACGGCGTTGAGATAGAGCACGAAATACATCAGGAAGACCTGGCAGATCGTGCTGGCCTTGCCGGCGAGCGTGGGGGGGAAGGTCCGTTGGCCCCGGAGCATGACGACGATCAGGGCGCCTAGGGCGATGGCCACGTCGCGGCCGATGCAGAGGGCCGTCAGCCAGAGGGGCAGGGCGTTCGGCACGGCGATCGCCGGCAGGGTCAGGACGACGAACGCCGCGGTGAGGAGGAGCTTGTCGCCGATGGGGTCGAGCCACAGCCCCAGCGTCGACTTGAGCCGGAGCATGCGGGCGGCGAAGCCGTCGAGCGCGTCGGTGGCGCCTGCGGCCAGGAAGACGATAAAGGCCCGCCAGGGCTTGTGCTGGACCATCATGAGGACGAAGACCGGCGTCAGCAGGATGCGCGCGAGAGAGAGCAGGTTGGGCAGGAGGAAGATCTCGGACCGGCGCGTCCGGCGGGGCGGCGTCCCGGCGGTCCCGTTCATCTCGTCCATGTCGTCGCGCTCACTTGGCCAGGTCCTTGATGATGTCGAGGACCCGGATGGCCTCCTCGCCGGAGACGGTCTTCTCGGGTTCGAACTTGCGTTCCGGGGTCAGCGTCATGATCTGGTAGGCCAGGGCCTTGACGATCGATGAATAGAAAACGTTGTCCGCGGTCACGTCGGCGATCTGGATCCGCCGCTCCTCGACCAGGGGAACGAACCGGGCGCCTCTCTGCTGGAGGACCCCGATGAGGCGCACGGCCGCGTCGGCCACCTCGGCCCGGTTGATGATCCGCCGGGGCTGGAAGGTGTGGTTGACCGAGGTCCGGATGATCTGCAGGGAGGCGACGGTGACGATGAAACGCTCGGCCCAGGACGTGGAGATATCGACCAGGATCTCGGTCCGCTGGCCCGGCGCCGCGAGAACGTCCTCGAATTTGACCGCGATCAGGGCGGCCAGGTCCTCCCGCGCGACCGACTCGAGGGCCGGGATGGCGTCGTACTGGCTGGGGATCTCATAGACGCCCAGCTTAGCCCTGATCTCCTCGACCCGCTTGTTGATCGCCGCGTCCTTCGGCGCGTCGGCGGCCAGCTTTTCGAGGACCTCGAGGCTCAGCCCGAGCTCGCCGGCCTCGGCCAGGAATTCGGCGTATTCGCGGAGCAGGGCCTTGTCCGCCGTCCCGGCCGCCATGACCGCCCGGTAATGGACGATGGCCTCGTCCTTGTTCTTTTCCTGGCGGAAGATGCGGGCCAGCTCGAGATGGGCGGACGTCGAGTCGGGGGCATAGGACAGGACCCGGCGGAACTCCCGCTTGGCCGTTTCCCGGTTGCCGGCGGCCAGGGCGGTCCGGGCCGCCGACGTGGCCTCCCGGACGAGCTCGTCCCGCAGGGCTTCGAAGCGCGGCCCGGCCCAGCGGTTGTCCGGCTCGAGCTTGAGGATCTCCTGGTATTCGGCGAAGGCCTTGTCCCGCTCCCGCCGGGATTCGTAGATCTGGACCAGGCCGACCCGGGAGGGGACCATTGAAGGCGTGCCCTCGATCGAAGACTTGAACCGGGCCTCCGCGGCGGGCAGGTCGCCGGCGAGGAGGTCCGCGTAGGCCAGCCCCGCTTCGCGGACCGGATTGGCCGGGCCGAG
>JAPKZE010000078.1 GCA_026393955.1 Candidatus Aminicenantota bacterium | reverse complement strand
CGCCGTCTCAAACCGGAAATCGGGTGATTAGTATCGCGTCGCCGGTTTTTGCTATGATGGGCACCGCAAAAGATGACCATCACGTCCAAGCTCACCGGAGAGATCGTCGTCTTCGACATCCAAGGGGAGTTCTCGAGGGTGACGGCCGAGGCGCCCACCCTCAGCGAGCTGGTCAAGAGCCAGCTCGGCCAAGGCAAGCGCCGGATCCTCTTCGATTTCGAGGCCACCGGATTCGTCGACAGCTTCGGCATCTCGGAGATGCTGGCCAGCTATATATCGATCCATGACCTCGGCGGAGCGCTCAAGCTCTGTCGGGTCCCTCCCAAGCTCCTTCTGACCCTCAAGGTCACGGGGATCGAAAAGGTCCTTCCGATCTATCCGACCCCGGAGGCCGCGCTGGCCGCGTTCGCCCTGCCGCCATCCCCCGGCGCCGAGTAGCCCGGCGCAACGAATTGGTATTCGGCCCCCCTTTTTTGCTATCATCGTCGGGCTCGGACCGACGGAAGATTAAGGAGTTCCCCATGCATCGTCGCCAAATTGCCCTCGTCCTTTTCAGCTTTATCGCCCTGACCGCGGCCGCGACAGCCGTGTCGGCCCAGGCGCCCGCGGCGCCCGCGGACAACGTCCCGTCCTGGCTGCGCTACCCGGCCATCTCGCCGGACGCCAAGACCATCGTCTTCGTCTACAAGGGCGACCTCTACCGCGTTCCGTCCGACGGCGGCGTCGCCGTGCCCCTGACGATGCACGAGGCCCACGACTTCATGCCCGTCTGGAGCCGCGACGGCAAGTCCATCGCCTTCGCCAGCGACCGCTACGGCAACTACGACGTCTTCATCATGCCCGCGACGGGCGGCGAGGCCCGGCGCCTGACCTATCATTCGGCCCCGGAGCTCCCCTACTCCTTCACGCCCGACGACAAGGCCGTCCTCTTCGGCGCGGCCCGCGGCGACGCCGCCTCGAACCGCCTCTTCCCGACCGGATCCCAGCCCGAGCTCTACAAGGTCCCGGCCGCGGGCGGCCGCGCCGTCCAGGTGCTGGGCACCCCGGCCGAAGACGCCAAGCTCAGCCGCGACGGCAAGCTCCTCGTCTACCACGACCGCAAGGGCGGCGAGAACGAGTGGCGCAAGCACCACACCTCGGCCATCGCCCGCGACATCTGGGCCTACGACACCCAGACCGGCCGGCACCGCATGATCACAGGCTTCGCCGGCGAGGACCGCAGCCCCGTCTTCACGCCGGACGAGAAGAGCTTCTACTACCTGAGCGAGGAGAGCGGCTCGTTCAACGTCCATCGCCTGGCGACAGGCGGCGGCGCTTCGACCCAGGTCACCAAGTTCGCCAAGAACCCCGTCCGCTTCCTGTCCATGGCGAACGACGGCACGCTCTGCTTCGGCTACGACGGCGCCATCTTCACGATGCGCGAGGCGCCCGGTGCCGAGCCGCGCCCGGTCCCCGTCCTCCTCTCGTCCGACGCCCGGGCCAACAACGAGGTGGTCGTGCCCGTTTCCGGCGGCGCCCGCGAGTTCGCGGTCTCGCCGAACGGCAAGGAGATCGCGGTCGCCGTCCGCGGCGGCATCTTCGCCGCGAACGTCGACGGCGGCATGACCAAGCGCGTCACCTCGTCGTTCGGGGAGGAGACGAGCATCTCCTTCGCCCCCGACGGCAACGCCATCGTCTACGCCTCCGAGCGCGACGGCCGGTGGGGCATCTACGAGACGCGCCGGACCCGCGCCGAAGAGCCTTATTTCTACGCCTCGACGGTGCTCAAAGAGACGCCCCTCGTCGTCAACACGCTCCAGAACACCGAGCCGGCCTATTCCCCCGACGGCAAGGAGCTGGCCTTCATCGAGGACCGCGCCACCCTCAAGGTCATGGACCTCGCTTCCAAGCAGACGCGGACGCTCCTGACCATCAAGGAGCTGGCCCCCACGGCCGACGGCGGCCAGTACTCCCGCTGGAGCCCGGACGGCAAGTGGATCCTGTTCGACTACGCCGTGCCCGGCTTCGCCCCCGGCGAGATCGGCCTCGTCAAGGCCGACGGCTCCGGCCAGACCGTCAACCTGACCGCGAGCGGGTTCGAGGACCGTTCGGCCAAGTGGATCCTGGGCGGCCAGGGCATGATCTGGTTCAGCAACCGCGACGGCATGCGGGCCGCGGCCATGAGCGGCGGGGCCCAGGCCGACGTCTACGCCCTGTTCTTCACCCGGGACGCCTACGACCGTTTCCGGCTAACCAAAGAGGAAGCGGCGCTGCTCAAGGAGATCGAGGAGAAGAAGACCAAGCCCGCCGAGGCGCCCAAGGACAAGAAGGAGCCCGCCGACAAGGAGAAGAAAGAGGAGATCAAGCCGCTGGTCATCGATTGTGGCGGGATGGCCCTGCGCAAGGCCCGCCTGACCATCCACTCCTCCTCGCTCGGCGACGCCCTGGTCAACAAGGACGCCGATACGCTCTACTACCTGGCCCGCTTCGAGAAGGGCATGAACCTGTGGACGACCAACCTCAAGTCGCGCGAGACCAAGGTGCTCGTCGCCCTCAACGCCGGCGGCGCCAGCATGAGCTGGGACAAGGAGCAGAAGTCGATCTTCCTGCTCGCCGACGGGGGCCTGTCCAAGATCGACCCCGCCAGCGGCAAGCGCGACATGATCGGGATCAAGGGCGAGATGACCGTCGACGTCGCGGCCGAGCGCTCGGCCCAGTTCGAGCACGTCTGGCGGCGGGTCCTCGAGACCTTCTACAAGACCGGCTACCACGGCGCCGACTGGAACGCCCTCAAGGAGGTCTACGGCAAGCACCTCCGCGGCATCGGCGACAGCTACGACTTCTCGGAGCTCCTGAGCGAGATGCTCGGCGAGCTCAACGTCAGCCACAGCGGGGCGCGCTACGGCCGCTCCGTGGAGAATCCCGACGAGACGGCTTCGCTCGGCGCGATCTACGACCTCGCTTACGCCGGTCCCGGCGTCAAGATCGCCGAGGTCGTCGCCGGCGGTCCGCTCGACAAGGCCGGCCTGAACGTGACGGCCGGGACGGTCATCCAAGCCGTCGACGGCGAGACGATCGCCGCGGACAAGGGCCTGGAGCGCTACCTCAACCGCAAGGCCGGGCAGAACGTCCTGCTCGTCGTCTCGGGCGGCGGCGCTCCGGAGCTCAAGGCTGAGCCCAAGGCCGGCGTCAAGGCCCCCGCGGCGGCGGCCCCCGCGGCCAACCGCGAGATCACGGTCAAGCCCGTCTCCCCGCGCGAGGAGAGCGCCCTGCTCTACCGGCGCTGGGTCCAGCGCAACCAGGAAGAGGTCGAGCGCCTGAGCGGCGGCCGCCTGGGCTACATCCACGTCCCCGGCATGAGCGACGGCGCCTACCGTACGGCCTACGAGGAGGTCCTGGGCAAGTTCGCCAACAAGGACGCCATCGTCATCGACACGCGCTTCAACGGCGGCGGCGACCTCGT
>JAPKZE010000088.1 GCA_026393955.1 Candidatus Aminicenantota bacterium | reverse complement strand
CGCCGGCTTCCGGCTGTTCATCGCCTTTACGCTGGTCATGATCGTGCTCGTGACCTCGTCCTTCCTCAGCGCGACGTCCATCTCGTTGACCTCGCTCTGGCCGCTGGCCAAGATCGGGGTCAAGGAGGGGCAGACCTTCCTCAAGACCGTCGTCCGGGACGGGATCGTCCTGGGCCGTATCGGCGGCATCGCCTCGACCTCGGTCATCTTCATTACGCTCTGCTCCCCGCTCCTCGGCGTCCTCCTTTACAAGAAGAAGTTCAAAACCGTCTACGCGTATGTCCTGGCCGCCGCGATCTGCGTCGGCTCGGTCTTTCTGGGGATCGCCTTACCGGTGACCATGGCCCCGACGACTTGGATGATCGTCATCTCGATCTACGTCCTCTTCGCCGCCGGGGTGCCCGTTTGGCTCATCCTCCAGCCCCGCGATTTCATCAACGTCCAGATCCTCTACGGCGGCATCGGGCTCATGATCGTGTCGCTCGTCAGCTGCGGCTTCCAGGGACTCACCGTCACGATGCCCCGGTTCAACCTGGCCGAAGGCGCGCTCAACCTCGGCTTCATCTGGCCGATGATGTTCATCACCATCGCCTGCGGGGCCATTTCGGGCTTCCATTGCCTCGTCGCCGGCGGGACGACCGGCAAGCAGCTGTCTACGGAGCCCGACGCCCGGCGCGTCGGCTACAACGCCATGCTCCTCGAATCGCTGCTCTCGGTCTGCGTCCTCCTCGCCCTCGGCGCGGTCATGGCCTTCACCGATTACAAGGCCATCGTCTGGCCGACCGACCCGGCCGTGAGGTCCAATCCCATCCTGGGCTTCTCGCTGGCCGCTGGCCGGCTCTTCCACCAGGGCCTGGGCATCCCTGTGGCCCTGGGCACCGTCTTCGGCATCCTGCTCGTCGAGGGTTTCGTCATCACGACCCTGGACGCCGCCGTCCGGCTCAACCGCTATCTCTTCGAAGAGCTCTGGGCGATCGTCTTCAGGAAGGTGCCGGCCCTTCTCAAGCACTACTGGTTCAACTCGGGCCTCTCGGTCGTCCTGATGTGGAGTCTGGCCTACTCGAACGCCTTCAACGCGCTGTGGCCGATCTTCGGCACGGCCAACCAGCTGCTCGCGGCCATGGCCCTGCTGACCGTGTCCGCCTGGCTCCTCCTGCGCAAGCGGAAGAACTGGTTCACGCTCGTCCCGGCCGTGTTCATGGTCGCCACCACCCTCGTCTCGCTCGGCATCCTGCTCGTCGGGTACGTCAAGAAGGCGAACTACATCCTCATCGCCGCCGATGTGCTCCTACTGGCGCTTTCGGCCGGGGTCGTGGTCCTCTCTTTGAAGACGTTCCTCAAGAGGTCCGGGCCCGGCGAAGTCCTCCCGACAGCCTGAAAGGACATCCCATGGCCGAGAAAAAGGACATTGTCATCGTCGGCGGCGGGCCGGGCGGCTACCTGGCCGCCATGCGCGCGGCCCAGCTCAAGAGAAGCGTCACGCTGGTCGAGCAGGACCGCATCGGCGGGACGTGCATCAACTACGGCTGCATCCCGACGAAATATCTCCTGCACCAGACCAAGATCCTCAAGGAGGTCGGCGGGACGAAGACCCTCGAGGGGCCCGTCGGCGACATCCGCCTGAACTGGCCCAAGGTCCAGCAGGGCCGTCAAGCCGTGGTCGACCAGCTGGTCAAGGGCCTCGTCTTCCTGCTGGAGAAGGGCAAGGTCGAGATCGTCAAAGCGCCGGCCCGGATCAGGGCCGACCGCACGGTCGTCGTGCGGACCCCGGAAGGGGAGAGGGTCATCGAGGGCGACAAGGTCATCGTCGCCACGGGGAGTCAAGCGGCGGGCTTGCCTTTTCTCCAGGTCGACGGGCAGACGGTCATCACGAGCACCGAGGCGCTCACGCTGGCCGAAGTCCCGAAAAGCCTTCTCGTCATCGGCGCCGGCGCCATCGGCCTCGAAATGGGGTCTATCTACCGCAGGCTCGGAACGGACGTCTCCGTTCTCGAGATCCTGCCCCAGATCCTGCCCGGGTCCGACAAGGAGGCCGTGATCAGGCTCGAGAGGGCTCTCCGGAAGCAGGGCCTGAAGATCTTCACGGAGATGCGGATCGACGAGGCCGTCGCCGCCGACGGAGGCGTTATGCTCAAGGGCTTCTGTCTCAAGGGCCACACGCCCTTCGAGCACAGGGCGGAGAAGGTCCTCCTCTCGGCGGGGCGGAAGCCGAACACGTCCGACCTCTTCGACGGCCCCCCCTTCCTGGAGATGGACCGGGGCTTCATCAAGGTCAACGCCTCGCTCGAGACGAGCGCCCCCGGTTTCTACGCCATCGGCGATGTCGTCGGCGGCAAGCTCCTGGCCCACAAGGCCTATCACGACGCCCTCGTCGCGGCGGATAACGCCTGCGGCCTGAAGCGGACGGTCGAGTACGGCGCGGTCCCGGCCGCCGTCTTCACCGAGCCCGAATTCGCCACGGTCGGCCTGACCCAGGAAGAAGCCGCGGCCCGGGGGATCAAGGTCAAGTCCGGCGTTTTTCCGCTCCAGGCGAGCGGCCGGGCCATGACCATGGATGCGACCGACGGCCTGGTCAAGGTCCTGGCCGACGAGTCCGACAAGGTCATCGGGGCCCACGTCGTGGCCCCCGGCGCCTCGGACATGCTGCCGGTCCTGACCATGGCCGTGGCCAAGGGCATGACGCTCAAGGAGCTCGACAGCATCATCTACATCCATCCGACGCTGTCCGAGACGATCGGCGAGGCCGCCCTGAAGGCCAACAACGAGGCCCTGCACATTCTCAACTCTTAGGGAGCGACAGAGGGCCGCGCCCAGTCCCCTTCGGGGGACAGCCCCTCTATCGCCGTTGAAAATTCCACCTTGATTCTATAGAATCGTCCTCGCCTGCAGAGAATCATGCTGGAACTCGCGCTCGCCTTCCTCGTTTTCGGCCTCCTCTCCGGGATGATGGTCCTTATCAACGACGTCCTCGGCCCGAGAAAGCCCAACCCGGCCCGGGAGAAACCGTTCGAGTGCGGCAGTCCGCCCCTCCAGGCGGCGATCGGTCCGGTCCACATCCCGTTCTTCCTCGTCGCGCTGCTTTTCCTGCTTCTCGACGTCGAAGTCGTTTTCCTCTACCCGCTGGCCCTGGCCTTCCGGGGCAGGGGATTC